>JAKOQD010000185.1 GCA_029778515.1 Actinomycetes bacterium | reverse complement strand
CGACCCGGTCGGCAACGTGCGGCCGCGGCGAAGCTCTTCAGGCTCGGGCAAGCCGAGGCGTCCGGCAACAGCCTGGCCGGCGCCGGAGTAGAAGACGCGTTCGAGAATCCCGGCCATCACACCGCCTCCAGGACTGCGACCACGCCTTGGCCGCCGGCGGCGCAGATCGAGATCAGCCCGCGCGCGCCCGGGCCGCGCGCGTGCAGCAGCTTCGCCAGAGTTGGGACAATTCTGCCGCCAGTCGCCGCGAAAGGGTGGCCGGTGGCAAGCGAGGAGCCACTGACGTTGATTTTGTCCCGTTCTATCGAGCCCAGCGGCCCAGCCAAGCCGAGTTGGTCGCGGCAGAACTCCGCCGATTCCCAGGCGGCCAGGGTGGCCAGCACGGTTGAAGCGAACGCCTCGTGCAGTTCGTACAGCTCGAAGTCGCCCAGCGACATGCCGAGACGGTCAAGCAAGCGGGCTGCCGCGTGGGCCGGTGCCAACAGCAGGTCGTCGCCGCCAGGGAAGTCGACCGCGGCCACCTGTGCGTCCACAATTTTCGCCAAGGCGGGCAGCCCCTCGGCGGCCGCCCAATCGGCATCGGCCACCAGCACGGCGGACGCCCCGTCGGTCAGCGCGGTCGAGTTGCCCGCGGTCATGGTGTCGCCGAAGACCGGCTTCAGCGCGGCCAGCTTCTCCAAGGTGGTGTCCGGACGCAGGATCGTGTCTCTGGTCACCCCCAGATAGGGCGTCACCAGATCGTCGAAGAACCCATTTGCCCAAGCCGCAGCCAAGTTCTGATGCGACGCGAAGGAGAGCTCGTCCTGCGCCTCGCGGGTGATACCCCACGCCTTGGCCGTCTTGGCCTGGTGCTCACCCATCGACAGACCGGTTCTTGGCTCGACGACCGCCGGGGCGACCGGAGCCAACTGCCCGGGACGAATCGCGGCCAGCGCGGCCAGTCGCTGCGGCAGGGTCCTGGCCCGATTCGCCGCCAGCAACGCTCGGCGCAGCGGCTCGCTGACCACGATCGGGGCGTCGGACGCCGAATCCACGCCGCAGCCGACGCCGACGTCCGCCTGACCGAGGCTGATCTTGTTCGCCACGTAGATCACCGTCTCCAGCCCGGTGGCGCAGGCCTGCTGCAGGTCGACCGCCGCGGTGGTGGGGTGTAGCGCCGAACCGAGCACGGCTTCGCGGGTGAGGTTGAAGTCGCGGGTGTGCTTCAGCACTGCGCCGCCGGCGACCTCGTCCAGCCGACGCCCGGCGAGCCCGAAACGGGCGACCAACCCGTCCAGCGCGGCCGTGAGTAGGTCGCTGTTACTGGCCGCGGCGTACGGGCCGCCGGCCTTCGCGAACGGCGTCCGGTTGCCGCCGACGATCACTGCGGTACGGGGGAGAGCCATGGAACCTCCTCGGCAGATTTACTCGATACCGAGGGTAGCAGGTACGGCCAGTACTGGGTACCCTGGGTGTATGAGTACCACGGACGGCCGCGACACCCGCTGGGCGGAGCACCGCGAAACCCGGCGGCGCGAGCTCGTCGAGGACACCCTGCGCGCGATCCGCAAGCACGGCGCCGGCGTCGGCATGGACGAGATCGCCACCCAGGCCGGCACGTCGAAGACTGTGATCTACCGGCACTTCGGCGACCGGGCCGGACTGTATGCCGCCGTGGTCGACTCGGTGCACGGGTTCATTCATCGTGGGCTGGCCACGGCGATGCAGCTCACCGACCCGGGAGACCTGTCCGCGCTCACCCACGATCTGGCGGACGCCTACCTCGCCCTGGTCGAACGCGACCCCGAGATCTACCGGTTCGTGCTCGCCCCGCCGTCGCCCGACGCCGCGTCCAGCGTCGACCCGTACGGCGGTCTGCCCGAGATCATGGGCGACCACGTGACGGCCGCGATCGCCGACCATCTTCGCCGCCGCGGCCAGGATCCCGCGTGTGCCGGCACCTGGGGCCACGGACTGGTCGGGTTCATCCGGGCCGCGGCCGACCGCTGGATGGCGTCCGAGCCGCGCGAGCCGCGGGAAGCCGTCCTCTCCCACATCGACGATTTCTTCACCCCGGCGCTGGCCTCCGGGCTGGCTGCCGTCCCGCAGTTGTCCGCACCACTTCCACAGGAGCACTGATGAGCTTGTTGATGGACCGTACCGACCAGGCCGCAGCCCTCGGCGCAGCCCTCACCCGGGCACTCGATGGCCAGTTCGCCGACCAGCGCGCCGATGCCCGGGCGAACTTCCCGGTAGAGAACCTGCTGCGCGACCCGTGCTTGACCATCGAACAGGCCCGCGACTGGGTGTTGAGCCGGCTCAAGGAGTTGTCGGCCGCGGGTTTCGGCGCGTCCGGAATGAAGACCAGCGCGGACGGTGACGCCGACCCCGCGGCGGCGCTGATCGCGTTCGAGATGCTCGCTCACGGCGACCTCTCGGTGAACATCAAGTCCGGCGTCCAGTTCGGGCTGTTCGGCGGCGCGGTGACCAACCTGGGCACGGCCTGGCACCACGACACCTACCTCGCCGACATCACCTCGATGAAACTTCTCGGCTGCTACGCGATGACCGAGCTGGGCCACGGCTCGGACGTCTCCGGCCTGGAGACGACGATCACCTACGTGCCGGAGTCGGACGAGTTCGAAGTGCATTCCGAGACTCCGTCCGCTACCAAGGCCTATATCGGCAACGCTGCCCGCGACGGCCGGATGGCGGTGGTCTACGGGCAGTTGCTGGTGCGCGGCAAGAACCATGGGGTGCACGCGATCCTCGTGCCGATCCGGGACGAGGACGGCCATGATCTGCCCGGCGTCACCACCGGCGACCAGGGCTACAAGGGCGGGCTGCTGGGTGTCGACAACGGGACGATCCGGTTCGCACGGGTCCGGGTGCCGCGGCAGCTGCTGCTCGATCGCTACGGCGGCGTGGATGCGTCCGGCGTCTACACCTCGCCGATCGAGAACCCCAACCGGCGGTTCTTCACCATGCTCGGCACGCTCGTGCGCGGCCGGGTCTGCATCGCGTCCGGAGGTGCGATCGCGGCCCGACGAGGGCTCTCGATCGCGACGCGTTACGCCTTGTCAAGACGGCAATTCACGGCCCCAGAGCATCCGGACGGGGTGGTGCTGCTCGACTATCTGACCCACCAGCGGCGGCTCTTCCCAGCGATCGCGCGGGCCTACGCGCTTGGCTTCGCACAGAACGAGCTGGCCGCCAAATTGGTGCACATCCAAGCGGGCGGCGAACATACCGAGCGGGACCAGCGCGAGCTCGAAACCCGCGCCGCCGGACTGAAGGCGATGGCGACCCGGTTCGCCAACGACACGCTGCAGACCTGCCGCGAAGCGTGCGGAGGAGCAGGCTTCATGTCGGCCAACCAGCTGGTCGGGTTGCGCGCGGACGCCGACATCTACGCCACCTTCGAGGGCGACAACACGGTGCTGCTGCAGCTGGTGGCGAAGGCGCTGCTGACCGACTACAAGCAGCTTTGGGCGGGCCTGGATCGGGTCGGGGTGGCCCAGGCCAAGGCCCGGTTCATCGGCGAGGGCGTGCTGGAGCGCACTGCTGCGAATCGGCTGATCGAGCGGCTGGTGGCGACCGCGAGCCGGCGTCCGGAGGACCTCACGCTGGTCGACCGCGGGTGGCACGCCTACCTGTTCGAGGAGCGCGAACGGCATGCGCTGGAGTCGCTGGCCCGAAGGATGCGGACGGCCTCCCGGCGTGGTTTCGACGCGTTGAACGCGCTCGGCGACCACCTGCTGTTCGTCGCCAGGGCGCACCTGGAGCGGGTGATGCTGGAGGCGTTCATCGCCGGAATCGACGCCTGCACCGATCCGGACGCGAAGGCTGTGCTGGAGCGGCTCTGCAGCCTCTACGCGCTGAGCTCGATCTCGGAGGATCGGGCCTGGTTCCTGGAGCACAACCGGATCTCCGGTGGACGCGCCAAGGCGATCGGCGCCCAGATCAACGCGCTGTGCGGTGAGCTCCGTCCGGACGCGCTCGCGCTGGTCGAGGGCTTCGGTATCCCCGAGTCCTGGCTCGGCGCTGAACTGCTGAGCCGCCCGGAGTGGCCAGCAGCCTGATCCGGCTCAACCTGGATCCGGAGCTTCGCTGTGGCTGGGTGCACCGTCCGTGGTGTGCCCAGCCACAGTCTCCGTCGGGCAGACGCTGGACGATAACCGCCGCGCCCGATCGCGGAGGGGCTATCGTCCGAGCATGGGGGAGAAGTCGCGACGCTGGCTGGTTTCGGCCGGACTGCTGGCGGGGGCAGCTCCACTGATCGCTGCGGCGGTGACCAGCTACTGGCAACCGTGCGCCGGCAGCATGCTTTCGGGAAGTGTTTTCAACGGCTACCGCTACGGTCCGGACTTCTCCGACGCCTGTCTTGCCGCTATGGACGAAGCATTCATGTTCCCGATGCCGCTGCCTGGTTCGGGTTGGACACTGGCCGGCGCGTCCGGACTGTCGGCGCTCATGCTGTTGGCCGCGGCCTGGTTGGTGCTGCTGCCCACGACCCGGCTGCCTTGGCTCGCTCGGCTGGCGGCGGCGTCGCCAGCCCTGTTCTCGATCGCGCTGGCCGGGCTGTCCCTGGTCGCGGCTGTGTCGCCGGCCGACTGGATGACGCCGCTCATGAGCGGCCTGTGGGTGCTGATCGAAGTGGCAGCTCTGGTGGCCATGGTGGTCATCGGAGTTGGGGGCAGCACCGGTCTGGTCTTCCTGCGCTACGTGATCGTCCTTGGCGCAAGTACGGCTGCGGGCTGGTTCCATCAGATCTTCGAGTATCTGGTGGCGATCAGTCTGAGTGACGCGAGCTGGGACAGTCCGCCCGGCACCGGCTACTTCACCGTCCTGATGATCGCTGCGTCCGCGTTGGCCACCGCAGGTTTGTGGGCCGTCGCCGGGCGGACGGCTGCGCAGCGCGCGGATGCGTCCGGGTTACGGCAGGCCGGCCAGCCGACCTAACCCCGCGGCGAGGGCACCAACCACGACCACCACGATGTAGGGCGCCCTCAGCTTCAGTGCGATCGCGGCCGCCACGAGCGAAAGCAGGCGGGCGTCCAGGGCCACGGCCTGACCCTTGCCGAGCGTGTTCATCACCGTGAGTGAGGCGAGCAGCCCGACCGTCAGCGCCGCGGCGAGTTCGTGAACGTCCGGACGGTCGAGGAACGACTGCGGCAACAGGTAGCCGGCCAGCTTGATCAGGTAGGCGGTAGCCGCGGCGAACAGCACCCAGGCGCCGAGACTCATGCTGTCCTCCGTTTCCGCCAGAACCACCACAGGGCGGTCGTCGCCGCAGCCAGCAGCACCGGTATCCCCGGTGGCACCAGGGGCAGCGCGATGATCGTGGTCATGGCGGCCACGATGGCGATCGCAACCGGGTCGCGTCCGGTGAGCCGCGGCCAGAGGAGGCCGAGGAAGGCAGCGACCGCGGCTCCGTCCAATCCCCAACGGCCCGGGTCGCCGATCGCATCGCCGGCCAGGGCGCCGACCAGGGTGAACAGGTTCCACAGAATGAAGACACCGACGCCGGCTGTCCAGAAGCCGCGGACGCGTTCGTCATGCTCGTCCTGACCCGAGGCCGTCGCGGTGGACTCATCGATGGTCAACTGCGCCATCAGCGGGATCAGCTTGGCCGGGGGTCGGATGAGAGCCTTGAGCTGCATGCCGTAGACGCCGTTGCGCACGCCCAGCAGGGTGGCCGCAGCCCATGCTGCGGCGCCGGTACCGCCGCCGGCGATCACACCGATGAACGCGAATTGGGAGCCGCCGGTGAACATCAGGGCGCTCAGCGCGCAGGTCTGCCAGACGTTGAGGCCGGCCGCCACCGAAAGGGCGCCGAAGGAGACGCCGTACACGCCCACCGCGGCAGCGATCGACAGCCCCATGCGCGTGGCAGGGGTGGGCTTGAGCATGCGGGCCAAGCTAGCGCATGTCGTGATTTCGCAGGGCGATCGTTTCCAGCCCTGGAATCGGGGCCCCGACCAGCATCCAGCTTCGTTATCGCGACATAGTTGTGCCCATGCAACGTACGCTGACGCCCTCCCGTATGGCCGGACGCGGCCGCACCGACCGCCAAGCGCTCGACGAACTGCTCGACGAGGTCCTGGTCGGCTACCTCGGGGTCAGCCTGGACGAGGGTCCGCTGGTGCTGCCGGTGGGGTTCGCCCGCGATGGTGACCGGGTGCTGCTGCACGGCTCGACCGGTTCGCACCGCATGCGTGTGCTGGCCGAGGGCGCCGACGTGTGCTTCACGGTGGCCACGATGGACGCGCTGAAGGTGGCGCGGTCGGCGTTCGGCACTGGCATGCAGTACCGCAGCGCGTGCCTGTTCGGCGTCTGTGAGGTGCTGGAAGGCGACGACAAGGCGTCCGCGCTGGCTGCGTACACGAACCGCTACCTGCCTGGACGGATCGACGAGGTGCGTCCGATCACCGCGAAGGAGCGGGCCGCAACCATGGTGCTCGCTCTGCCGATCGAGACCTGGTCGATGAAGGTGGCCGGCGGCTT
>JAKOQD010000184.1 GCA_029778515.1 Actinomycetes bacterium | reverse complement strand
GGGGAAGCGTGCAGCAGCAGGACCGAGGAGCCGAACTCCTCCAGCGTCTCGCCGATTCCGGAAAGCAGGATGACGGTGTACGGGTCGGAGAACGCGAAGGCCAGATGGCTGCCGAGATAGAAGCCGCAGACGTCGGTCCGGCCTGATCGCAGCGCCCGTCCGGCAGCGCTGGGGCCGCAGTAGCCGAGCGCCTCAGCCTTGGCAAAGACCTGCTCGCGCAGTTCGGCCGACAGCCGATCCGGCTTGCTGTAGGCGTTGGACACCGTGGTGATGGATACGCCGAGTTCGGTGGCGATGGTCTTCATCGTCACTGGAATGACCGTCCTGCCCATCTCTCACCACCTGAGTTGATCGATAAAGTGAACGTTACACTTTATCGATCAACCTGGCAAGCCCTGAACGGTTGCTCACCGCTGTTGTCGATCGCTTTCACCGGACTGCGGATCGCGCGTTGGGAGGGCGGACTGTTCGTCGGCTACTACCTCGCCTACCTGGTCTTCATCGTGCTCACCGCAGTCGAGCACGACCGGTTGGGTTCCTTCAGCCAGGACATGGCTGGGTTCGTCCTGCCGCTGACCGCCCTCACCCTGATCGTGTTGAGCCACGGGGAATGGCGGCAGCGGCGCGCACGGACGAGTCCGCCCCGCCCGAGCAGCCCATGAGCTGGCTCCGACGGCTACTCTGAGCCGCGTGACCGATTTCGATCTGGACCCTGCTGTCCGTCCGCAGGACGACCTCTTCCGCCACGTCAACGGCCGCTGGCTGGCCGCCACCGAGATCCCGGCCGACAAGCAGGCCGCCGGCGCCTTCATGGAACTGCGGGACGCTTCGGAGCAGGCGATCAAGGACATCGTCACCGGGTTGACCGGCGCCGAGCCCGGCACCGAGGCCCACCTGGTGGAGCACCTCTACGGCAGCTTCATGGACACCGAAGAGGTGGACGCGCGCGGGCTGGCGCCGCTGACTCCCCTGCTGGCAGAGATCGACGCGATCGCCAGTATCGACGACCTGCTGGACTATTTCGGCCGCAGCCTGCGTCGCGGTCTGGCTGCTCCGATCGGAGTGGAGGTGGAGGCCGACCCGGGTGAGCCGTCCCGCTATGCGCTGTTCGTCGGACAGTCGGGCATCAGCCTTCCCGACGAGGAGTACTACCGGCTCCCCGAGCACGCCGAGATCCTCAGCAGCTACCGCGACCATGTCAACCGCATGCTCATGCTCGCCGGCATTTCGGCGAGCGTCGCCGGCATCACCGTCGACCTCGAAACCGACGTGGCCGCCAAGCACTGGGACAAAGTGCGCACCCGCGACATGGTCGCCATGTACAACCCGACCGACTGGGCCGACCTCGATGCAGCCGGGGTGCCGTGGACGCGCGTCCTGCTGGCCGCAGGGGTGCCGCAGGTCGAGCAGGTGATCGTCGCACAACCGTCCTTCCTCACCGATCTGGCCGCGCTGCTCACTCCCGGACGGCTGGACGACTGGAAGCAGTGGTGCCGCTGGACGCTCGTCTCCGGCTTGGCGCCGTTCCTGCCCGAAGCACTGGTACAGGAGCGGTTCAACTTCTACGGCACCACGCTGCAAGGCGTGCCGCAGCTCAAGGAGCGCTGGAAGCGCGGCATCGACCTGGTTGAGCGCAGCCTCGGCGAGGCCGTCGGCAAGCTCTACGTCGAGCGCCACTTCCCGCCCGCGGCCAAGGAACGCATGGACGAGCTCGTGGCGAACCTGCTCGCCGCGTACCGCGAGTCGATCACGAAGCTCGACTGGATGACCGACGCCACCCGCGCGGAGGCGCTGCTCAAGCTGGCCAACTTCACCCCCAAGATCGGCTACCCGACGGTCTGGTTGGACTACTCGGGCCTGGCGATCGACCCACGCGACCTGGTCGCCAACGTGCTGGCCTGCGCGGAGTTCCACACCACGGACGAGTTGAGCAAGCTCGGCGGCCCGATCCGCGAATGGGAATGGCTGATGACCCCGCAGACGGTCAACGCCTACTACCACCCGCTGCGCAACGAGATCGTCTTCCCCGCGGCGATCCTGCAGCCGCCGTTCTTCGACGCCGAGGCCGACGATGCCATCAACTACGGCGGCATCGGCGCGGTGATCGGTCACGAGATCGGCCACGGCTTCGACGACCAGGGTTCGACCTGCGACGGCGAGGGACGCTTGCGGGACTGGTGGACGCCGGCCGACCGGGAGGCCTTCACCGAGCGGACCAAGGCCCTGATCGGCCAGTACTCGGCGCTCGCCCCGGCCCAGTTGCCCGAGTTGCACGTTAACGGCGACCTCACCATCGGTGAGAACATCGGCGACCTGGGCGGTGCGGCCATCGCCTACGAGGCGTGGCAACTGGCTTTGGGCGGTCGGGCAGCCGAGCCTGTGGACGGCATCCCGGCCGAACAGCGGTTCTTCCTCTCCTGGGCGCGGGTCTGGCAGAGCAAGCGCCGTGACGAAGCGCTACGCCAACAGATCGCGACCGACCCGCACTCCCCCGAGGAGTTCCGCTGCAACCAGGTGGTGCGCAATCTGCCTGCGTTCTACGCGGCATTCGACGTGACCGAAGCGGACGCGGCGTGGCTCGATCCGTCCGACCGGGTCAAGATCTGGTGACCCAGACGCCGGTCACACTCGCCCGGGGCGCATACGCCGAACTGCAGCGGATCAACCGGATCCTCCGCCGGGAGTCGGTGGGCGGCATCCTGCTGCTGGTGGCTGCGCTCGCCGCGATGCTCTGCGCCAACTTCGCACCCGGGTTCTACTTCGGCCTGCGCGACCTGCACCTCGGTGGCGACCTGCTCGGCCTGCACCTCGACCTGTCGATCGGCCACTGGGCGGCGGACGGGCTGCTGGCGGTCTTCTTCTTCCTGGTGGGCCTGGAACTCAAACGCGAGTTCGTGACCGGCGACCTGCGCGATCCGAAGACCGCACTGGTGCCGGTGGTGGCGGCCGTGGGTGGCGTGGCCGTGCCGGCGTTGATCTACTCCGCGTTCACGTTCGCCTATCCGGACATGCTGGCGGGCTGGGCGATCCCCGCAGCGACCGATATCGCGTTCGCCCTGGCCGTGCTGGCCGTGATCGGTTCGCACCTACCGGCTGCCCTGCGGACGTTCCTGCTGACCCTCGCGGTCGCCGACGACCTGATCGCGATCACGATCATCGCGTTCTTCTACACCCGCGATCTGAAGTTGGAGTACTTCCTGGCCGGACTGGTGCCGATCGTGGCGTTCGGCCTACTGGCTCACCTGGCCCAGCGCTTCCTGGTGCGGCACGGCTGGGCGGCGTTCCTGCTGCTACTGCCGATCGGGCTGGTGGCGTGGGCGCTGGCCTACACCTCAGGGGTGCACGCGACTGTCGCCGGCGTGCTGCTGGCGCTCGGCGTGCCGGTGCGTCCGGCCAAGGGCGATACCGCCGAGCATGGCCTGGCCGAGGTGCTGGAGCACAAGGTGCGGCCGTTCTCAGCCGGAGTCGCGGTGCCGGTGTTCGCGTTCTTCTCGGCCGGGGTGCTGGTGGGGGGCTTGGACGGGTTCGTGGCGGCCGTGACCAGCCCGATCGGATTGGGCGTGATCGTGGGCCTCGTCGTGGGCAAGGCGATCGGCATCTCGGGCGCCACCTGGTTGGTGACGCGGTTGCGGCACGCCCAGCTGGACCCGGATCTGGCCTGGATCGACGTGTTCGGCCTAGCCGTGCTCGGCGGTATCGGCTTCACGGTTTCGCTGCTGGTGAGCGAGCTCAGCTTCGGCCAGGGCACACCGCACGACGACATCGGCAAGGTGGCCATCCTGACCGCGTCCGTGCTCGCGGCTACCCTGGCCGCAGTGCTGCTCGGTTCCCGCAACCGCCACTACCGCGCCGTCGAAGTCGCCGAGCAGGTGGACGCCGACGCTGACGGTGTACCCGACCGCTTTCAGCACTGACGACCATTGGACCTGACGACGGGCCGCCGCCACTATCCAATCCCGACGGCCACCTCAGCGCTGTATACGTCCCGTCGATGACCAGAGGGTTACGACGACGATCAGCAACACTTCGTCGTCGATTGTGTAGAGGATGCGATAGTCGCCCACGCGCACGCGAAGGCCATCCCGGCCACGGAGTGCGCGCGCCGGGCGGGCGGGGGTTCTCGGCCAGCAGTGCGATCTCTCCGTCGATCCGTCCGCGATCTCTCGCCGCTATGTGACGTAGCGCATTGAGCGCCGCGAGCCGCACTTCGACCCGGTAGGTCACACCCAGCCCAGATCGGCCTTGACCTGTGCCCAGGGGATGTTCGGACCACTCTCCGCCGGCGCCGCGGCGAGTTGGTCTCGACCGGCTCGACCAGCCGGATCGATGGATGTGCTGCGCTTAGCCCTTGGGGTCGGAAACCAGGAACGGATGCTCCCAGCCGACTGCGGCCTCCAGCTGGCCGGCGAGGCTCAGCAGCAGCTCCTCGGCACCGTGGGCGGCGCCGAACATCACTCCGATCGGCACTACCGCTCCGTCCACCTCGGCAGTGTGCAGCGGCAGGGAGATCGCCGGGCCTCCGGACAGGTTGTAGACGCTCGTCCACGGGGTGAAGCGGGTCTGGGCGGCGAAGTCCTCGGCGGGGTCGGCGTCATTGCGCAGCGAGCCGACCAGCGCCGGGGGTTGGGCCAGCGTCGGCGTGAGGATCACATCGAACCCTGCCCAGGCCCGGGCGATGTCCACCCCGATCCGCTGGACGGCGGCCGCAGCCCGCGCGTACTCCAAGCCAGTTGCCTGCCGGCCGCGCTCCCGCAGCCATCGAGTGAGCGGACGCAGCTCCGCCTCGGCCTCTGCCGGCAGTGGCACCATCGCCGCGCCCACCGCCCACAGCTCGGAGAACGCCTCCCAGCGGTCCACAGTGAACGGCTGCGGCGCGGCCACCACCTCGTGGCCAAGCTCAAGCATCGTGGCCGCCGTCCGGTCGACCGCGTCCAGACAAGCCGGATGCACCTCGGCCACAGCGATCGCGGGCTCGACCAGCACACCGATCCGGAGGCTCCCCGGCGATCGGGTGACCGCGTCGAGGAACCGGCCCGAGGGTGCCGCCGCCACATACGGCTCACCTATCCCATGGCCGGCCAGCACATCCAGGGCAGCCGCGGTGTCAGCCACCGTCCGACTCAGCACCCCGTCGGTCCCCAACCCCGGGCCGGGCTCCCGGAATCGGCCGGTGCTCACCCGGCCACGACTGGCCTTCAAGCCCACCAGCCCGCACGCCGAAGCCGGGATCCGAATCGAGCCGCCGGCGTCCGAGGCGTGCGCGATCGGCGCCAGCCCCGTCGCCACCGCGGCAGCTGCACCACCGCTCGAGCCGCCGGCAGAGCGGCGCACGTCCCACGGCGTGCGCGCGGCCGGGCCGGTCTCCGGCTCGGTGTAGCACGGCAGCCCGAACTCCGGGGTTGCGGTCTTGCCCAGCAGCACCGTGCCCGCCTCGCGGAACCAGCTCACGATGTCGTCATCCACCTCGGCCACGTAGCCGGCCATCGCGGCGCTGCCGGCTTCGAAGCCGACGCCCGCGACCGGACTGAGGTCTTTGATCGGGCAGGGCACGCCCAACAGCGCACCGTCCGCCTCACCGGAACGAACGCGAGCGTCCACTGCTGCGGCCTGAGCGAGGGCCAACTCGGGCGTCAGTCGGGCGAAGGCGCCGACCGTGTCGCTCAAGCGATCCGCGCGGGCCAGGTGTGCCTGCGTCACCTCGACCGCAGCGTAATCACCCCGGCGGACGCCGCGGGACACCGCCAACGCGTCCAGTTCAGTCAGTTCCGTCATGGCTTGATCTTGTCAGGTGCCAGCGTCCCGGTGATCGTCGGCTGGAAGTCGTCACCGCGTTGCAGCACCGCGAGGCGTCCGACCATCTGCTGCTCGGTGATCACCCGCTCGCAGCGGCCGCGGCCGATGAACGTGATCGCCCAGTGCAGCAGCGTCGTCAGCCGGTTCTTGAAGCCGACCACGTAGATCAGGTGCACGAACAGCCAGGCGAACCCCGCCGGGAAGCCGGTGAGTTCCAGCCGGCCGACCTTGGCAACCGCGCCGAAGCGGCTGATCACCGCCATCGACCCCTTATCGTGGTACTTGAAGTCCGCGGTCACCGGGTGGCCGGTTTGCTCGCCGATGATCTTGCTGGCCGCGTACCGCGCGCCCTGGATCGCCACTTGGGCAACGCCGGGAAGGTTGTCCAGCGCGATCATGTCGCCCAGCACGAACACCTCGGGGTGCCCGGGCAGGGTCAGTCCGGATTCACCTGCACGCGTCCCGCGCGATCGACACCGGCGCCGGACTGCTCGGCGAGCGTCCGGCCAAGCGGGCTGGCCTGCACCCCGGCGGCCCACACCTTGCAGCTGGCCTCGATCCGCTCGGTCCGGCCGTCCTGGTAGCGCACCTCCAGTCCGTTGGCGTCCACGTCGGCGACCAGGGCGCCCAGCCGCACCTCCACCCCGTTGCGCTCCAACTCGCGCCGAGCCGCGACCGAGAGCTTCGAGCCGAATGGGGCCAGCACCGCGCTGGCGCCGTCCAGCACGAGAATCCGGCTCTTCGTGGTGTCGACCCGCCGGAAGCTGCGCCGCAGCGTCTGCCGGGTCAGTTCAGCGATCTGGCCGGCCATCTCCACGCCCGTCGGTCCGGCACCGACTATCACGAAGGTGGTCAGTGAGCGCCGCTCGGCTTCGCTCTCGGTGAGCTCGGCCATCTCCAGCGCCCGGACGCCCCGGACCAATCGACTGGCTGACCAGCAATCAGGCCGTCTGCAGGCTCGCCGCCGGCTCGAAGTGCACCACCTCACGCAGTTCGTGGGACTGCACGCAGGCTTCGAGCAGGCGCATCGTCCGCAGCACCTGGGCGTTGGTGATCACCGGCTCGGCACCAGCGTCCACCACCGCGAGTGCGTTGCGGTAGAAGTCGCGGACGTCCGCCTCGACCACCGGCACCGGCAGGTCCTCCAGCGACTCGTCCAGCTTGTAGCTGTTGGAGTAGTCCTTGACCCGCGGCGCCATGGTCTTGGTCATGCCGGCGCCGGCCTGGATCGGCGCGGCATCATCCTCCTCGACCACGCCGAGCCGCAGGATCCGTCCGGGCGTCGCCCAGTTCTCGATGCGAGCCGAGCCGCGATTGGCCTGCAATGACCACAGGGGCATCGGCTGGAAGCTGGTCGTGCTCACATCCACCAGGGCGGTCACGCCGTTGCCGAAAGTCAGATAGGCCTTGAAGCCGTCGTCGACTTCCTGGCCCAGGGCATAGCTGAGGTTCGCGTAGACGTCGGTCACGGGCGCGTCCACCATCAGCAACAGCCGGTCGACCAGGTGAACGCCCCAGTCCAGCAGCATGCCGCCGCCGTTCTCTTTCTTCGTGCGCCAGTCGGACGGGATGCCGCGCGACCCGTGCACCCTGGTCTCCACATAGGTGACCGGACCGATCGTCGCCTCGTCGTAGACCGCCTTCATGCTCAGGTAGTCCGGGTCCCAACGCCGGTTCTGGTGCACCATGAACAGTTTGCCCGCCTGCTCGGCAGCGGCGATGACCTCCACCAACTCGAGGCTCGTGACCATCGCCGGCTTCTCGCAGAGCACGTTCTTGCCGGCGGCAAGCGCGGTCATGGCCAGGTCGTGGTGGCTGTCGTTCGGCGTGGCGATCATGACGAAGTCGAACTCGAGTTCGGCGATCGCCTCCGGCAGGGACGCGTACGCGTGCACGCCCTCCTCCTGCGCGGCAGCGCGGGCCTGCTCGTCGATGTCGACCACGCCGACGACCTCGAAGCCGTCGATCGTCGCCAGGTTGCGCCGGTGGTAGTCGCCCATCGTGCCGTAGCCGACGATCACCAGTGGGTGGCTCATGCTGGTTCCTTCGCTGTTGGTTCTTGCCGCCGGGCGATCACCGCCCGGCCTTGCCGACGGCCCGCGTCCACTCCGAACCCGGGCCGCCGACCTTGCTGCTACTACTCGCCGGGCTGCACCTGGGTGCTGAACGCGGCGTCGAAGGATGCGGTGGGTGCGTCGAACAGGTTGGCCCGAACGAAGTCGATGGCCTCCTTGCCGCCACGCAGCCGGTCCATCCCGGCGTCCTCCCACTCGATGCTGATCGGGCCGGTGTAGCCGATCGCGTTCAACGTCCGGAAACACCGCTGCCACGGCACATCACCATTACCAGTCGACACGAACGTCCAACCCCGCCGCGGATCACCCCACGGCAAATGCGAACCCATCCGACCATTCCGACCATTACCGCAAGCCATCTTCGTGTCCTTGCAGTCCACGTGATAAACCCGATCCGCAAAATCCACCAAGAACCCCACCGGATCAATCTCCTGCCACATCATGTGCGAGGGATCCCAGTTCAACCCGAACGCCTCCCGATGCCCAATCGCCTCCAACGTCAGCTTTGTCGACCAGTAGTCGTAGGCAATCTCGGAGGGATGCACCTCGTGCGCGAACCGCACCCCCTCGGAATCGAACACATCCAGAATCGGATTCCAACGCCGGGCGAAATCGGCGTAACCATCCTCGATCACGCTGTCGGGCACCGGCGGGAACATCGCCACGTACTGCCAAATCTTGCTGCCGGTGAACCCCACCACCGTGTCCACGCCAAGCTTCCGGGCAGCGATCGCGGTCAGCTTCATCTCCTCAGCCGCACGCTGCCGCACCCCCTCGGGGTCCCCGTCGCCCCAAACGGCGTCGGACACCATGTCGCGGTGCCGGAAATCGATCGGATCATCACAAACCGCCTGACCCTTCAAATGATTGCTGATCGCCCACACCCCAAGGCCGTACTTCGCCAACGTGGCCTTCTTCTCCGCCACATAAGCGTCATCGGAAGCAGCACGGTAGACATCCAGATGATCACCCCAACAAGCAATCTCCAAACCGTCATAACCCCAACCCGAAGCCAGCCGACAAACCTCCTCAAACGGCAAATCAGCCCACTGACCAGTAAACAAAGTGACCGGACGCGACATCTTCGCTACTCCTTGTTCAGAACTTGACCGGCTCGCCGGAGGCCGACGAGGCATAGATGGCTTCGAGGATCTCGGTCACCCGGCAGGCCTGGTCGGGCAGCACGACCGGATCGGTGCCGTTGCGCAGGGCTTCCAGCCACTGCCTGGTCTCAGCCGCGCCCAGCCGGGCGAAGTCCTCCGAGCCGGGGCTGCTGGGGGTCGGTTCGGAAACGATCATGCGGTTGGCGAGCACCTTGTTCACCGTCGCCTCATAGCCCTTGCCGTGGTGCTCGATCTCGGCGCCCCCGTCGGTGCCGATCAGGGTGACCGCGGCCTCTCGCGGATCCTTGACGTTCAGCGCCCAGGCCGCCTCAAGGAAGATGGTGGCGCCGTTCTTCATCCGGATGTAGCCGAAGGCCGAATCCTCAACGCTGAAGGTTTCCGGATCCCAGCCGCCGCCGGGGTTGCCCTCCGGCTTGTCACGCAGCTTCTCGAAGACCGAACCAGTCACCGAGTCGACCTCGTAGTTGCCCATGTACCAGAGCGCCAGGTCGAGGGCGTGGGTGCCGATGTCGATCAGCGGACCGCCGCCCTGCTTCTCCTTGTCGGTGAACACGCCCCAGGTCGGCACGCCGCGACGGCGGACGGCGTGGGCCTTGGCCACGTAAATCTCGCCGAGCTCGCCCTCGTCCACGACATCGCGGAGGAACTGCGCGTCCTCACGCAGCCGGTTCTGGTACCCGATGGTTAGCTTGCGGCCGGTGCGACGGGCGGTCTCGACCATGCGCCGGGCGTCCTCGCCGGTCACGGCCATCGGCTTCTCGCACATCACGTCCTTGCCCGCTTCCAGGGCCGCGCAGGTGATCTCGGCGTGGCTGATGTTCCAGGTGCAGACGTAGATCACGTCGATGCTCTCGTCGGCGACGACTTCGCGCCAGTCGGTGGTCACGTAGGCGTCCGGGGTGCCACAGCGCGCCTTGCCCTTCTCGGCCCGGTCGAGCTGCAGGTCACAGAACGCGACCACGTCGCAGAGGTCGGCGTTGGCGGCCAGGCCCTCCAGGTGCTTGTAATCGGCGATGAAGCCGACGCCAATGATGCCCACTCGGTACTTACTCACTGATCTAGCTCCGTTCGGATCGCGGCCGGTACTGCACTGTAACGGCCCTTGCTGGAAGTTATGAGAGCCCTCTCATCCTCAGGCTCGATTCTGCCCTACCGGGCACCCTCATGGACACTCGTGGGACGGATCGGCGCCAATTTCGCGCTGATCTGCCGAGTAGCAACCGGCAGCCGTCCGACTTCGCTCCCCGAGCGGGCCCGTTCGCGCCAGCGATTCGGACGTTCGCCAGGGAACCTTCCCCGGCGAACGTCCGAATCGCTGGCGTAAATGAGTGCCCTTCGGGAGCGCAGCAGCGGGAGGAAATGCGGACGCGGAACTTCGGGCCGGCCCGGTGCGCGGACGGACCTCAGGACGAGCGCGAGATGACGCCGTCGCACAGCGAAGACAGCGCCTGCTTGACCGGCCCCTCGGGCAGCGGCGCCAGGTGGCCCCGGGCGATCTCGGCGCGGGTGTGGATCACTTCTCGGGCTTCGGCCATCGCTGGGTGCGCGCGCATCAGACCGAGGGCTTCGGCGAGATCGGCGTCCGCGCTCAGGTCGGCGTCCAACAGAGCCAACAGCCGGGCGTCCGACGGCTCGGCCGAGCGGCGGGCCAGCAGCGTGGGCAGGGTGGGGACACCCGCGCGCAGGTCAGTGCCCGGGGTCTTGCCCGAGGTATCGGATGCGATGTCGATGATGTCGTCGCTCAGTTGGAAGACCACGCCGATCTCCTCGCCGTAGGCGGCCAGAGCTGCCAGCTCGTCCGGCGACACCGCGGCCACCATGCCCCCGAAGGTCGTGGACGCGGCGATCAGCGAGCCGGTCTTGTCCGAGACCACGTCGAGGTAGTGCTCCAACCGGTCGTCGCCGTCCAGTGGTCCCCTGGTTTCGGCGATCTGGCCCTGCACCAGCCGGGCGAAAGTGTCGGCCTGCAACTTCACGTACTCGGTGCCCAGTGTCGCCACCAGTGCGGACGCCCGGGCGAACAGGAAGTCGCCCACCAGGATGGCCACCGTGTTGTCCCAGCGCTGGTTGGCGCTCGGCGCACCGCGGCGCAACTCCGCCTCGTCCATGACGTCGTCGTGGTAGAGGCTGGCCACGTGGGTGAGCTCCATCACCAGCGCAGCGCGGATGATCAACTCGTCGTCCGCGTCTGCACGCAGGAGCGCGGCGAGCACCACCAGCAGCGGACGGAAACGCTTGCCGCCGGCGCTGATGATGTGCTGGGCCGCCTCGGTGACGAAATCGGTCTGCGCGATCGCCGCGTCCGCAAGGCGCTGCTCGATGCGTTCGAGCAGTTCGGTGACACGCTGGGTGAATTGCGGATCCAACTCACCCACGAGATCGGCGGGCTGGGTGGCTACTGGCACGCCCGACAGCATAGCCTCAGGCTCAGCGCAGGAACGTGCTGGCCGACGTCACCAGGTCGAGCAGCGGCCCGGGGAACAGCCCGAGGTACGCGGACGCGACCGCGCCCAGCACCACCGGCACCCAGGTCATTCCGCTCGCCTTGCCCACGCCGACGCCGAGAGCCGGCTCGGCGAAGAACATGGTGACGATCACCCGCAGGTAGACGTAGGCGGCCACCAGGCTGAACGCGACCGCGGCCACGACCAGCCAGGAGTACCCGCCGCGCCAGGCCGCCGAGAACACCGCCCACTTGCCGATGAAGCCACCGGTCAGCGGGATGCCGGCGAAGCTCAGCATCAGCAGCGCGAAGATGCCGGCCAGCCAGGGGTGCTTACGGCCGAGCCCGGCCCAGCCCGAGATGGCGTGCACCTCGCCGGCCGAATCGCGCACCATGGTCACGATCGCGAAGGCCGCGATTGTCGCGAAGCCGTAGGCCACCAGGTAGAACAGGATCGAGCCGAAGCTGTTCACCTGGCCGGTCACACCGGCGGTGGCGCCGACCACGGCCACCAGGATGAAACCGGCGTGCGAGATGGAGCTGTAGGCCAACAGCCGCTTCATGTCGGTCTGGGTCAGCGCAACCACCACGCCGATGCCCATGGTGAGCACCGCGACCGTGGCCAGCAGCGGCTGCCACGTCCAGCGCTCCGCGCCGAAGGCCACGAAGAACACCCGCAGCGTGGCACCGATCGCGGCCAGCTTGGTGCAGATCGCCATGAAGCTGGTCACCGGGGTGGGCGCGCCAACGTAGACGTCCGGAACCCAGTTGTGAAACGGCACCGCGCCGATCTTGAACAGCAGGCCGATGGCCAGCAGCGCGATACCGGTGAAGAGCAGTCCACGGCCGTAGACCGGGTTGGCGATGGCGTCATTGATCGCGCTCAGTTGGAACGACCCGGAGAAGCCATAGACCAGCGCCATCCCGAACAGGAAGAACGCGGACGACAACGCGCCCAGCAGGAAGTATTTGAGCGCGGCCTCCTGGCTCAGCAGGCGACGCTTGCGCGCCATCCCCGACAGGAGGTACAGCGGCAGCGACATGACCTCAAGGGCGACGAAGGCCGTGATCAGGTCGTTGGCCGCGACGAAGACCAGCATGCCGGCCAGCGAGAACATCGCCAGCGGGAAGACCTCGGAGTGCTCATGCCGGGCCGAATTGGCCTCGGCCTCGGCTGGGCTGCCCGGCACCGAAGCAGCGGACGCGGCGAAGGCGGTGGCCCCGTTGTCGAGGTCACGCTCGGAAAAGACCAGCAGGGCGAGCAGACCGAAGACCAGCAGGGCGCCCCACATCAGGTAGGTCGGGCCGTCCAGCGAGATCGAGCCCATGGCCAGTAGGCCCTGGCTGTGCTCGGGCTGCCGCCAGCTGATCACCAGGAACGCGAAGGCGACACCGATCGCCACCTCGAAAAGACCGATCTGGGCGAGGAAGCGGAGGCGCCGCGGCAGCACGGCTTCAATCACGATGCCAAGGCAGGCCGCCAGCAGGATGGTCAGGACGGGCGCTAGCTGCAGCCACTCGAACGTTGGCGCGGCAATGCTTTTCACTTGGCTTCCCCTCCCAGCGGAGCCACCGGGTCAGCGATCCCGACGATGCTCATCGTCTGGTGCGCGGTGGGTTCGATGACGTTCAAAGCGATGTTCGGCAGGAAACCGAGCAGCAGGATCACCGCCAGTAGCGGGCCGATCACCCACTTCTCGGACGCGGTCGCGTCCCGGGTGAAGTGCTCAGCCACCGCAGGGGTGACCGGGCCGGTCATGGTGCGCTGGTACATGAGCAGGATGTAGACCGCCGCCAGCACCGTGCCGAGCGAAGCGACCGCCCCCACCCACGGAATCGCCGACCAGGCGCCGGCGAGCACCATGAACTCGGAGACGAAGCTCGACATGCCCGGCAGTGCCAGGCCGGACAGACCGGCCATCAGGAAGACACCGGCGAGCACCGGAGCGAGTTTCTGCACGCCGCCGAAATCGGCCACCGCAGCCGAGCCGCGGCGCGAGATCAGGAAGCCGATCACCAGGAACAGCGCGGCGGTGGAGAAGCCGTGGTTGACCATGTAGAAGATCGAGCCCGAGATGCCCACACTGGTGAAGGTGTAGATGCCCAGCACCATGAAACCGAAGTGGCTGATCGAGGTGTAGGCCACCAGGCGCAGCAGGTCGCTGCTGCCGATCGCGGCGATCGCGCCGTAGATGATGCTGACCAGGGCCAGGCCGATCATCACCGGCGCCACCCAGGTGCTGGCTTCGGGGAAGAGCCCGAGGCAGAACCGGATCATGCCGAACGTGCCGATCTTGTCCAGAATGCCCACCAACAGCACCGACGACCCAGGCGTCGCCTGCTCGGTCGCGGTCGGCAGCCAGGTGTGGACGGGCACCATCGGCGCCTTGACGATGAACGCGACCAGGAAGCCCAGCATCAGCCAGCGTCCCAGCATCGGGTCGATCTGCAGCTGCTGGAGCTCGCTGAGCAGGTAGGTCGGCGCTCCAGTGGCCTGCACCGACCAGGCGTAGATGCCGATCACCGAAGCCAGCATGATCAGGCCTCCGGCAAGGCTGAACAGCAGGAACTTCACCGCCGCATAGGCCCGCTTGGGACCGCCGAAGCCGCCGATCAGGAAGTACATCGGGATCAGGGTGGCCTCGAAGAACAGGTAGAAGAGCAGCACGTCCTCGGCCATGAAGGTGAAGATCGAGAGGCTCTCCAGCGCGAGCACGAGGGCGAAAAAGACCTGGGGCGACCAGCGTCCGCCGCCCCCGACCCGCCATTCGGCCAGCAGCACCACCGGCACCAGCAGGACGGTGAGTAGCACCATCACCAGCGCCATGCCGTCCAGACCGACGGCCCAGCCAGCCCCGAAGGCCGGAATCCAGGGAGCGCGTTCGACGAAGGTCTGGCCGGCCAGGTAGAGGCCGCCGATAACAAGGCCGATCACCGCGGTGATCAGGGCGAACGCCATGCCCACCCAGCGGGCGGCGTGCTTGAGCGGCAGGCAGAGCACGGCTGCACCGAGCAGCGGTGCCAGACCCAGGAACGTGAGCCAGGGGAATGTCATTGTCGGCTACCTCCCTCAGCCCAGCTGACTGAGAATCATCACGACGCCGACCAGCACAGCGCCGATCGTCATGGTGAGTGCGTACGTTCGGACCTGCCCGGTCTGCAGCTTGCGGGTCTGCGTGGACAACCCGTTGAACATGTCGGCCACCTTGTCGGCGCCGACATCGATGATCCGGTCGTCGTTGGCGACCAGGCCGTGAGCGGCCACCATCGTCGGCTCGACCACGAGAACGTTGTTCACCGCGTCCCCGAAGAGGTCGTTGCGTCCCATCACCGTGAACGGGTTGGTGGACGCGGGCGCGACCGCCGGTATCGGCTTGGTACCAAAGAGCCACCAGGCCAGCGCCACGCCAGCGGCGACGAGAAGCAGGGTGAGCCAGCCGATCGGGGTCGGAATCAGCGACACCTCGTGGGCGTGGGCACCGGTGGCCGGCTCCAGCCAGTGCTGGATCCAGCCGTTCATCAACGCGCCGGCGACCACCGACAGCGTTGCCAGCACGATCAGCGGGACGGTCATCGTCCGCGGCGACTCGTGCGGGTGGACGCCCGGCTGCCAGCGCTTCTCGCCGAAGAAGGTGAACAGCATCAGCCGGGTCATGTAGAAGGCCGTGATCCCCGCGCCGATCAGGGCCGCGGTGCCGGCGATCGGGCTGTGCTCGAAGGCCGCCTCGATGATGTGGTCCTTGGAGAAGTAGCCCGCCCAGCCCGGGAAGCCGATGATGGCCAGATAGCCCATCGCGAACGTCCAGAAGGTGACCTTCACCACCTTCGCCAGCGCGCCGTAGTGGCGCATGTCCACGTCGTCGTTCATCGCGTGCATCACCGAACCGGCACCGAGGAACATGTTCGCCTTGAAGAAACCGTGGGTGAGCAGGTGGAAGATGGCGAACGCGTAGCCGGCCGGGCCGATGCCCGCGGCCAGCATCATGTAGCCGATCTGGCTCATCGTCGAACCGGCGAGCACCTTCTTGATGTCGTCCTTGCTGGTGCCGATCCAGGCACCGGCCAGCAGGGTCACCGTGCCGACCACGACCACGGCCGTGCTGGCCGCCGACGACATCTCGAAGATCGCGTGGCTGCGCACCACCAGGTAGACGCCGGCGGTGACCATCGTGGCCGCGTGGATCAGGGCCGAAACCGGGGTCGGGCCCTCCATCGCGTCCAGCAACCAGGCCTGTAGTGGTACCTGGGCGGACTTGCCACAGGCGCCTAGCAGAAGCAGCAGGCCGATCGTGGTGGCCCAGAACGGATCCAGGTGCTCGGCGTTGGCGTTCACCGCCACGAAGGCCGAACTGCCGAACAGGGCCAGCATGCTCATCACGGCCATCGTCATGCCCAGGTCGCCGACCCGGTTCATCACGAAGGCCTTCTTGGCCGCAGCGGCGGCGGACGGCTTGTGCTGCCAGAAGCCGATCAGCAGGTAGGACGCCAGACCGACGCCCTCCCAGCCGACGAACAGCACCAGATAGTTGTCGGCCAGCACCAGCACCAGCATCGCCGCGATGAACAGGTTCAGGTAGGCGAAGAAGCGGCGCCGGCGCTCGTCGTGGGCCATGTAGCCAACCGAGTACAGGTGGATCAGCGCGCCCACTCCGGTGATCAGCAGGGCGAACAGGATCGAGAGCTGGTCGATCAACAGACCGGCGCTCACCTGCCAGCTGCCGAGCGTGATCCACTCGAACATGGGCACCGCAACCGCGCGGGCGTCCTCGGGTGAGAGCAGCTGCTGGCTGAACAGGCAGACCGCGATGCTGAACGAGAAGGTCACGGCCGCGACCGCGATCCAGTGACCGATCCGGTCGAGAATGCTGCCCGCCAGCAGCAGCAGCGCCGCCGAGACCGCGGGAACGGCGATCATCAGCCAGGCGTAGGCGAACATGCCGGTGGCAGCCACCGGAGCCAGGGTTTCCAGAGTGATCATTCGGCCCTCACAGCTTCAGCAGGCTTGCCGCGTCCACTGAGGTGGATCGCCGGGTGCGGTAGAACGTGATGATGATGCTCAGGCCGACCACGACCTCGGCAGCGGCCACCACCATCACGAAGAAGGTGGCCACCTGGCCGTCCAGACCGCCGCGGGCCATGGCGAAAGCGACCATCGCCAGGTTGGCCGCGTTCAGCATCAGCTCGACCGACATGAACGCCACCAGGGCGTTGCGCCGGACCATGACCCCGACCGCACCGATCGTGAACAGGATCGCTGCCAGGTAGAGGTAGTTGTCGGGGCTCATCACTCGTCCTCCTCGCCCTGGTGGGACTCGATCGACTCGAAGGCCCGGGCCGTGGCCAGGCTGGCCGCGGGCGCGTCCACGATCACGCCGCGTCCGGCCAGGGTCGGCGAGATTGACGCCTCGCTGACCGTGCCGTCCGGCAACAGGGCCGGTGTGGCGATCGAGTTGTGGTTGGCCAGAACACCGGAGTTCGGCAGCGGGCCGGGGTGCGTGCCCAAGGCCCTGTAGTCCCGCATGCGCTTCTCGGCGAGCTCCGGCTGCGTCGCTCGCGGCCGGACGCGGAAGTGCTGGCCCAGCACCATCGCACCGACGGCCGCGGTGATCAGCAGCGCAGAGGTGAGCTCGAACACGAACACGTAGCGGCCGAAGATCAGCGCGGCCAGCGACTCGACGTTGCCGCCGTGGGCCGCGTTGGCCGCCTCCAGCCCGATCCGCGGACCCCCGACGAGCGAGCCGCCGATGCCGAACAGGATCAGGCCGAGCAGGCCCAGGCCGGCCAGCCCGGCGAGCCAACGCTGCCCGGGAATGGTCTCGACGAGCGAATCGGCCTGGTGTCCGATGCCGACCAGCATCAGCACGAACAGGAACAGCATCATGATCGCGCCGGTGTAGACGATGATCTGCACGAAGGTGAGGAACATCGCGTCCATCGAGGCGTAGAGGACGGCCAGGTTCACCATCACGAAAGCCATGCTCAGCGCGGCGTACACGGCCTTACGGAAGACCAGCAGTCCGAGCGACCCCAGCACCATCAGCGGCGCCACGATCCAGAAGGTGACCTCTGCTCCGGTCACGAGTGGAATCATCGAGTCCCTCCAGGGGTGTCCGTGACCACCGGCGTCCGATTGTCCGGCTTGCCGGTAGCAGGCAGGCCGAGGAAGTAGTCCTTCTCGTCGGCGCCCAGCCGGCGCGGGTGCGGCGGCTCCTCCATGCCCGGCAGCAGCGGTGCCAGCAACCGGTCCTTGGTGTAGATCATCTTCTCCCTGGTAGTGTCCGCCAGCTTGAAGTCGTTGGTCATCGTGAGCGCCCGGGTCGGGCAGGCCTCGATGCACAACCCACACAGGATGCAGCGCAGGTAGTTGATCTGGTACACGCGGCCGTAGCGCTCACCGGGTGAGTAGCGCTCCTCCTCGGTGTTGTCCGCGCCCTCGACGTAGATCGCGTCCGCGGGGCACGCCCAGGCACACAGCTCACAGCCGACGCACTTCTCCAGCCCGTCCGGCCAGCGGTTCAGCTGGTGTCGGCCGTGGAAGCGGGGCGCGGTGATCTTCTCCTTGCCCTTCTCCGGGTAGCCCTGGGTGAAGGTCTTGCGGAAGATGGTCCGGAAGGTGACTCCGAACCCGGCCCACGGGTCGAAGATGCCCATTACTGCTCCTCTCCTGCCGGCTGTGGCGCCGCCTCTGCGGTGGACGCGACCACGTCCTGCAGTTCCGGCAGTACCTGCCCTGGCATCGGTGGGACGGGATAGCCGCCCGCGAACGCGTCGAACTCCCCCTGGCTGGCAGGCTCGGGCTCGGGCTCGGCACTCGGGCTCCAGAGCATGAACGCGACCAGCAGGGCGAGGATGATCCCAATCGCCAACCACAGCACCGGCCCCTGCAGCAGGTTCTCCTGCCGCAGCGACTGGAAAGTGGCGATGATGATGATCCACACCAGCGAGATCGGGATCAGCGCCTTCCAGCCCAGCTTCATGAACTGGTCGTAGCGGAAGCGGGGAAGGGTGCCGCGCAGCCAGACGAACAGCGAGATGAACAGTTGCACCTTGATCGCGAACCAGATCGGGCCGAGCCACGGATTGTTCAGTACCGGGATCAGGTTCAGCGGCCAGAACGGCAGGTAGCCGCCCACGAAGAGCGTGGTCGCGATCGCCGAGACCGTCGCCATGTTGATGTACTCGGCGAGGAAGTAGACCGCGTACTTGAACCCGGAGTACTCGGTGATGTAGCCCGAAACCAGTTCGGACTCGGCCTCAGGCAGGTCGAAGGGTGCCCGGTTGGTCTCGCCCACCATCGAGATCAAGTAGATCACGAAGCTCGGCAGCAGCAACAGCCAGTACCAGGACTGCAGCCCCACCCATTCCGGGCCGAGCGGCGCACGCTGTGCCTCGACGATCTGGTGCGTCGACATCGAGCCGGCGTAGAGGAAGACCGACACCAGCGAGAGGCCCATCGCGATCTCGTAGGAGATCATCTGCGCGGACGATCGCAGGCCACCGAGTAGCGCGTACGGCGAGTTGGACGACCAGCCGGCCAGCACGAAGCCGTAGATGCCGACCGAGGTGACCGCCAGTAGCACCAGAACGCCGACCGGCAGGTCGGTGAGCTGCAGCAGCGTCTTCACCCCGAAGATCTCGACCTCACCGCCGAACGGGATCACCGCCCAGGCTGTGAAGGCCGCGGTGCCGGCGATCAGCGGTGCGATCACGAACAGTGCGCGATCGACCATCGAGGGCATGAAGTCCTCTTTGATCAGGAGTTTCATGCCGTCGGCGAGCGCCTGTCCCAAGCCAAACGGGCCGTTCATGATCGGGCCGAGGCGGTGCTGCATCTTGCCGACCAGTCGGCGCTCGTACCAGACGTTGAAGATCGTCCAGAGCAATAGGACGACGAACAGTACGACGACCTTGATCAGTACCAGCCACCACGGATCGTTCATGACCAGCCTCCCGCGCTGATGGCGACGACATCGCCGTGGACGAGTCCGAGTTCGCCAAGTGGCGTCCCGGGCGAGTTCGTGGGCACCCAGACCGTTCCGGGGGCGAGATCGGGGGTGATCTGCACGGGTAGGGAGTACCAGCCAGTCGCACCACCGACGGTGACCTCGTCACCGTCGGCTACGCCGAGTCGTGCCGCCAGTTCACTGCCCACCCGGGCCACGGTCGGACGCGCGGTGGCCGCGAGGGCCGCTTCGCCGTCCTGGCCGCGGCCACCGTCGATCAGCTGCCGCCAAGTGGCTAGCTTGGCTGCCACCGACCCTGCGTCGAGTTCGGGGAGCGTGTCCGCGGTCGGACTGGTCGGGACCTTCTTGGTCTTCGACTTGGTCCTGGCCGGCTTGGCGTCGACCATCGGCGTCCAGGCGCCCAACTCAGTGAGCTCGGCCAGCGCAGCGCTCGGCGTCCGGATGCCCATGGGCCTGCCCAGCGCGTCGGCCAGTGCGGCCAGCACCCGCAGGTCGGTCATCGGCGGGGTCTGGCCCTTGATCACGGTGTTCACGCGTCCGGGTCGGTGCTCCCAGTTGAGGAAGGTGCCCGGGCGCTCCTCGATCAGCGCGACCGGGAAGACGACGTCTGCCCGTTCGGTGACCTCGGAGAGCCGGTTCTCCAACGCAACCACAAACCCGGCGGCTTCCAGTCCGGCCCGGGCCGCCGCGGCGTCCGCGAAGTCGACCGGCTCCAGGCCGGAGACCAGCAGCGCCTTCAGCTCTCCGGACGCGGCTGCGGCCAGCATCGCCGGCGCGTCCAGCCCCGTCTCGGTCGGCAGGCTCGCGCTGCCCCAGGCAGCGGCCACGTCGACGCGCGCGCTGGCGTCGTCCACCGGACGGCCTCCGGGCAGCAGGCCCGGCAGGCAGCCGGCCTCGACCGCGCCACGATCACCGGCCCGGCGCGGCACCCAGGCCAGCCGGGCACCAGAGGTTGCCGCGACCTCTGCCGCAGCGGCCAGGGCGTCGGGAGCGAGCGCTGCCCGCTCCCCCACCAGGATCACGTTGCCCGCATCGAGGGTGAGGCCACGCAGGGCGGCCGCCTCCTCGCCGGGAGCGGTGACGACCAGTTCGGCGTTCAGCTTGGCGCTACCAGTGCTCGCATACGGCGCGACCGCGGTCACCTTCAGCCCGGACTTGCGGACGCCCTTGCGCAGGCGAAGGAAGATCAGCGGCGACTCGTCCTCGGGCTCGAAGCCAACCAGCACCACGCGTCCGGCGGCCTCGAGTTCGGAGTAGGTGACGCCATCACCGAGCGCGCGTCCGGCTACCTGTGCGGCCAGGAACTCGGCCTCGCCCGCACCGATCGGACGCGAGCGGAAGTCGATGCTGTTGGTGCCGAGCACCGTCCGGGCGAACTTGCTGTAGCCGTAGGCATCCTCAAGGGTGAGTCGTCCGCCGGTGAGCACCCCAACGCTGCTGCCGGCCGCAGTCAGTCCGGCGACGGCGGCATCAATGGCCTCCGGCCAGGAGGCGACCCGCAGTTCGTCGCCCTCACGGATCAGCGGACTCCTCAGCCGGTCGTCCCCACGCGCGGAGACGAAGGCGAACCGACCCTTGTCGCAGTTCCATTCCTCGTTGATCTCGGGAGCGTCCCCAGCGAGGCGTCGGCGCACCTGGAAGTGCCGGTGGTCGACCCGCAGCTGGCAGCCACCAGCGCAGTGCTCACAGGTCGATGGCGTGCTGACCAGGTCGAACGGACGCGCCTGGAAGCGGTAGGCGGCCGAGGTCAGCGCACCCACCGGGCAGATCTGCACGACGTTGCCGGAGTAGTAGGAGTCGTACGGTTCCTTGGCGTACTTGCCCACCTGCTGCAGCGCCCCGCGCTCGACCAGCGCGATGAACGGGTCGCCAGAGATCTGCTCGGAGAAGCGGGTACAGCGCGCACACAGGACGCAGCGCTCGCGGTCGAGCAGGATCTGCGCCGAAATCGGCACCGGCTTGGGGAAGGTGCGCTTCACGCCCTCGTAGCGGGACTCGCCGCGGCCGTTGGACAGCGCCTGGTTCTGCAGCGGGCACTCGCCGCCCTTGTCGCAGATCGGGCAGTCCAGCGGGTGGTTGATCAGCAGGAACTCAAGCATGCCCTTCTGTGCCTTCTCGGCCACCGGCGAGGACAGCTGGGTCTTGATCTGCATACCGGGCGCGCACTCCAGGGTGCAGGACGCCTGCGGCTTGGGCATGCCGCGGCCGTTGCCCATGTCGGGCACCTCGACCAGGCACTGCCGGCAAGCGCCGACCGGGTCGAGCAGCGGGTGATCGCAGAACCGCGGGATCGCGATGCCGATCATCTCGGCCGCGCGGATGGCCAGCGTGCCCTTGGGTACCTGCACCTCGGTGCCGTCGATGGTGACCGTGATGGTCTCCACCGGCGCCACCTGGTCGGGCTTGGTGACCACGCTCATGCGTGCGCTCCCTTCGTGCTCGTCGCCAGTTCGCGATCGGGCACCTCGAACAAGGCGCTGCGGCCGTACGGGAACAGCTCCCAGGCCGGCGTGCTGTAGCCGGCCTCGAACTCGCCCCGGAAGTGCCGGACGGCGGACGTGACGCAGGCCACGGCACCGTCCGCTAGCGCGCAGAACGACTTGCCGCCGATGTCGTCGCAGATGTCGAGCAGCTTCTCCACATCGCCGGAGACCGCGGTGCCGGACTCGAACTTCTTCAGCAGCTGCACCAGCCACCAGTTGCCCTCACGGCACGGGGTGCACTTGCCACAGGACTCGTGCTTGTAGAACTCCACCCAGCGCAGGGTCGTGCGCACCACCGAAGTGGTCTCGTCAAAGACCTGCAGCGCCTTGGTGCCCAGCATCGAGCCCACGCTGCCCATGCCTTCGTAGTCGAGCGGCACGTCCAGGTGCTCGGGGGTGAGGATCGGGGTGGACGAGCCACCGGGCGTCCAGAACTTCAGCTCGTGCCCAGCGCGAATGCCGCCGGAGAGCTCCAGCAGTTGCCGCAGGGTGATGCCCAGCGGCGCCTCGAACTGGCC
Organism: Actinomycetes bacterium; assembly: GCA_029778515.1. The sequence goes on along the minus strand of JAKOQD010000184.1, from coordinate 2,356 downwards.
CGGACGGTTCACGTGCCCGCTCAACGAGTAGATCGTCATGCCCTTGGACTTCTCGGTGCCCATGGACGCGAACCAGGCCGCCCCGTTCGCCACGATCGCCGGGACGCTGGCGATCGACTCGACGTTGTTGATCACGGTCGGCGACGCGTACAGGCCCGCCACCGCCGGGAACGGCGGACGTAGTCGCGGCTGGCCACGACGGCCCTCCAGCGAGTCGAGCAGCGCAGTCTCCTCGCCACAGATGTAGGCGCCGGCGCCGGCGTGCACGATGATGTCGAGGTCGTAACCGCTGCCGAGGATGTTCTTGCCCAGGTAGCCGGCCTCGTAGGCCTCAGCGACCGCGGCCTGCATCCGGCGGATCACGTGCAGCACCTCACCGCGGATGTACACAAACGCGGTATGGCAGTTGATCGCGTAGGAGGCGATGATCATGCCCTCGACCAGGGTGTGCGGGCTGGCCAGCAGCAGCGGCATGTCCTTGCAGGTGCCGGGCTCGGACTCGTCCGCGTTGACCACCAGGTACTTGGGGTTCGGGTTGTCCTTGGGCACGAAGCTCCACTTCATGCCGGTCGGGAAACCCGCGCCCCCGCGTCCGCGCAGGCCGGAGTCCTTGACCAGGTTCGTGACCTCGTCGGGGGTCAGCTTGAGCGCCTTCGGCAGTCCCGCGTAGCCGCCCGCGTCGCGGTAGGCGGCCAGCTTCCAGGACTTGTCTGTGCCCCAGTTCGCCGAAAGGACGGGGGTGAGCAGGTCGCTCATCAGGCCTCCTCTGCGGCCGGTGCCGACCAGGAGTTGGCCTCGGCGATCTTCTTGCCCAGCAGCGAAGCCTCACCGGCGCTCGGGCCTTCGTCCGCGCGTCCGTCCGGGAAGCCGGCGAGCACCCGCTCGGCCTCGCGCCAAGAGGTCAGCGTGGCCCCGCGGGACGCCTTGACCTCCTTGCCCGCAGCCAGGTCTTCCAGGAGGTGTTCGGCCTTGTCAGGGTCCATGTTGTCCATGAACTCCCAGTTGACCATCATCACCGGGGCGAAGTCGCACGCCGCGTTGCACTCCAGGCGCTCCAGGCTGAACTTCCCGTCCGGCGTGGTCTCGTCGGGCTCGATACCGAGCTTCTCCGAGACCTTCTCCAGCAGCGCATCGCCGCCCATGACCGCGCACAGCGCGGTGGTGCAGACGCCCACGTGATGCTCGCCGGCCGGACGCCGGCGGTACATCGTGTAGAACGTCGCCACCCCGGAGACCTGTGCGGTGGTGATGCCCAGCACCTCGGCGCACGCCTCGATGCCGCGCGGGGAGACCCGGCCGTCGACGCTCTGCACCAGGTGCAGCATCGGCAGCAGCGCCGAGCGCGGCTGCGGGTAACGGGCCGCCAGTTCGCGCAGCTCGGCCATCGTCGTCTCGTCGATGTTGGTCGAGGTGTCGGTCAGGTCGACCGAGCCCGATTCAGGGAAGAAGGACTGGAACTCGTGGCCGCTCATCGGTCGACCCCTCCCATCACTGGATCGAGCGAGCCGATCGCGACCACGACGTCGGCGAGCATGCCGCCCTCGCACTGGATCGGGACGGACTGCAGGTGGTTGAAGCCGGGGTCGCGCAGGTGGCAGCGGAACGGCTTGGTGCCACCGTCGGAGACCACGTGGCAGGCGATCTCGCCCTTGGGGCTCTCGATCGGCACGTACGCCTGGCCGGCCGGGACGCGGAAGCCCTCGGTGACCAGCTTGAAGTGGTGGATCAGCGCCTCCATGGACTCACCCATGATGTGCTTGATGTGCTCGTGGCTGTTGCCCTGGCCGTCCGGGCCGACCGCGAGCGTCGCCGGCCAGGCGATCTTCGGGTCGTCGATCATCACCGGCTGACCGGTGGACGCCTCCAGCCGGTCGGTGGCCTGCTTGACGATCTTCAGGCTCTCCCACATCTCGTCCAGCCGGACGCGGAAGCGGCCGTACGCGTCCGAGGTGTCCCAGGTGATCACGTCGAAGTCGTAGTTCTCGTAGCCGCAGTAGGGCTGCTGCTTGCGCAGGTCCCAGGCGTAGCCGGTCGAGCGCAGCACCGGGCCGGTGACACCGAGCGCGAAGCATGCGCTCAGGTCTTGGACGCCGATCCCGCACATGCGGCCCTTGAAGATCGGGTTCTCGTTGCAGAACGCCGCATACTCGGGCAGGTGCTTGTGCAGCCAGTCGATCAGCTCGCGCAGTTGGGCGATGCCGGTCTCGGGCAGGTCGTTGGCGACGCCGCCCGGACGGATGTAGGCGTGGTTCATCCGCAGGCCGGTGACGGCCTCGAAGAAGTCCAGGATCATCTCGCGCTCGCGGAAACCGATCGTCATCACGGTCAGGGCGCCGATCTCCATGCCGCCGGTGCC
>JAKOQD010000029.1 GCA_029778515.1 Actinomycetes bacterium | reverse complement strand
TCTCGTCGTGGGTGGAGGACACCGCCTACCACAATGCCGACGCGATCATCGCCGTGAGCGCAGGCATGCGTGCCGACGTCCTGGACTGCTACCCGTTCGTCGATCCGGCCAAGGTGCACGTGGTGCACAACGGCATCGACACGGACGTGTACCGCAAGGTGCCGGAGACCGACGCCCTCGAGCGCTACGGCATCGACCCGGACCGCCCGTTCGTGCTGTTCGTGGGGCGGATCACCCGGCAGAAGGGCATCAACCACCTGCTGCGGGCGGCTCTGGAGTTCGACGAGTCCGCCCCGATTGTGCTCTGTGCGGCGTCCCCGGACACGCCCGAGTTGGGCCAGGAGGTGTCCGACGCGATCGACGCGCTACGGCAGAAGCGTTCCGACGTCTTCTGGCTGGACGGGCACCTCGAGCGCAGCGATGTGCGGCAGTTGCTGAGCAACGCGCTGGTGTTCGCCTGCCCGAGCGTCTACGAGCCGCTGGGCATCGTCAACCTGGAGGCGATGGGGTGCGAGGCCCCGGTCGTAGCCAGTGACGTGGGCGGCATCCCGGAGGTGGTCGTCGACGGTGAGACCGGTTTGCTGGTGCATTACGACGCCGAGGACACTGCGGCGTTCGAAGCCGACTTCGCCCGGGCCATCAACCAGGTCATCGCCGACCCGCAGCGCGCTCGGCAGATGGGCCAGGCGGGCCGGGCGCGGGCCATCGCGGAGTTCGGCTGGGACCGGATCGCGGCGCGCACGGTCGAGGTGTACGAGGCCGCTATCGCGGCTCGGGGGTAGTTCTAGCCGCGTTGTTCACTTCGCCCACGAAGCGTCCGCAGGCGAAGTGAACTATCAGGCCAAAACGCAGCGGCTACCGCTGTTGGCCGCCGCCGAGCAGCCCGCCCAGCATGCCGGAGAGCGAATCGCCGCCGGGGATCTGGTTGAGCATCGAGCTGAGGTCCTGCGGGTTGGTCGGCAGGGAGCCCGAGGGGCTGAGCTGGTTGACCAGTCCGGGCAGGATCTCCGAAAGCCCGTTCTGCACCTCGGCCGGTGTCATCCCGGATTGCTGGGCCAGCTCGTCGACCTGCCCGGC
>JAKOQD010000028.1 GCA_029778515.1 Actinomycetes bacterium | reverse complement strand
GAACAGTCCCATTTCCAGTCCTCCCACCAGCGGGTGTGGCGGCAAGCCCGTCAGATTTCACCAGCTGTCAAGCCGGAGTCAAGAGGCAAGGGTGCGGTCCAGCTACGGTTTAGGAGGGGCCCGCCCCGCCCAGACCATGCTCCATCGGATCGGTGTGGTCGTGCACCGGTTCCTGCTGGGGCGTAGTCGGCAGCAGTTCGTCGCCGAGCACACCGTGCAGCTGCGCTTCACCGACGGCCAGACCACCAGCGAGCACCCGGCCACCGTTCTTGTGGTCGATCAGGACGTACGACACCGTCGCCGTACTGACCAGGCTGATCTTGTCCTTCATCAGCAGCGGACGGTCGTCGACTACCTGGGAGGACGACGTCGCGCCACCCTTGACCACCAGAACCGCGTCAAAGCCCCCAGCATCGTGGAGCGCCTCTTGCAGCGAAGCTTTCGCCAGTGCGCTCGGCTCGGCACCATCGCTGGCCACCATCGCCGACAGCACGGCCTCCGCTTTCTTCAACAACTCGTTGCCACCCGCGAGCCAACCCTTGGTCGCGGAGCTCTCGGGGGCGGCCTTGAGCTTCTCCGCGAGGCCGTCGCAGGCCGTCCGAAGGTCGGTCCATGCGGTCTGCGCCGCGCCGTCGGCCTCGATCAGACGCGCCTTGTCCAGCACTACAACCTGCTTAGTCGTGCTGGCCAGGGCTCCGGCCACAGCGATCGCGGCCACGTCGTCGTCCGCGGTGCCGCTCGTGTTGGTGATCGTGCGCCGCGCCGAGATCAGTGACAGCAACCCAGGCAGAAGCTTGGCCGCAGCGGTCGCCACCCCCGTGACGCCGTCGATCATTCGAACATCATCGATCCCCTTGTTCTCCTGAGGGGCATCCGGATAGGTGCTGGTCAGTGTGGTCAACTGCTTGAGTTGGTCAATCACCGAGCGATAGCTCAGGTCGCGCCCGGCGAGGTTGAGGTCGGTGATCACTAGTACCTTGGCACCGTTCTTCAGCTTGCCGGCGACGATCGGCGCAACCTTCGCGGCAGCGTCCGCCAAAGCCCGCGAGCCGAGCAGCGACTGGAACACCGTTGATGAATCGGGCACGGTCAGCGATCCGTGATCCACCCCGCTCAAGTCGGCCACCAGGTCCTTGATGGCGTTCCGCTCGGCGGCCTCAACTTCCAGCCGCTTCTTCGCAGCATCGTGCTCGGCGCTGATCGCGTCCGCCACAGCCTTGCGCTCGGCTGCTTTGATCTCTTCGTCAGTTCGATCGGCCATGATTCCCCCGATTCCTGGTCCGCAGTTGAGATGCAGCCTAGAAGGGTCGGTGGCGCGGCGTAAGAGCCTCGACGCTGATTTCAGCAGAGCTTCTGGACGGCCTCAGCCGGGTCGACCGGAATCCGCAGGAAGGTGAGCGACGGAGCGAGCGTGACGTTCTTCACGAAGCGTTCGAACGTGAGCGGCTCCGAAACCGCGTCCAGCAACTCGACCACCGGCTCGCACGCCAGCGCCTGACGCGCCTCGGCCAGGCCTGCCACCGGGGGAGTGCGATCTTCGGACGCGAACCTTGCCAGCGCCCACACCTCTGGCTTGTACGCGTGACCAACCCGGAACTCGGCGTCCGGCGGCAGCACCAGGCGGGCGCCGATCGCGTCCCCGAGCGATGGCGGGTCGTTCACCACCACGTCCAGACCGGACGCGGCCCCGGCCACCCCGAGGCTGTTCAACACCATCACCACGCCCGGCCCGGTGCGTCCCAGCCGTTCGTCCGGCTGAACCACGGTCACGTAGTAGCTCTTGCCCCGCGCGTGATCGGACGCCGCAGCCCGCGCCAGCTTGAAGCCGATGTCATCACTCCAGTTCGCCAGCGACACCATCGCACCCGGCACGTCCGCGACGAAGGCCGCATAGTACGTCCGCTCGTCCGCGATCATGCCGTTCCACAACGCCGGACGCAGCAGCAGCCCGCAGCAGAGCGCCCACGCGACGACCATGGGGGCCAGCACCCGCCGGACGCCGGTGAAGGGCACCATTGCGATCGGTGCGAAGAACAGGAACGTGGCCGGCAGCAGGAAGCGTCCGTGCATGAAGTCGCCGCCCACGCTCACCACGAACGCAACGTGCACCAGCGCGGTCAACGGGAAGATGACGTAGATCGATCGAGCGTCCGGTTCGCCAACGGACGGACGCCGCAGTATCCGCGCGCCCAACAGCCAGGCGCCGATCGCCAGCGGCACCCACAGCCAGTAGGTGCCGACGAAGTCGAGCACGTAGCTGACGCCCTGCGCCAGCGAGCCGTTTGCCTTGGCCAACGCGGTGTTCGGCACCAGCGAGGCGAAGAAACCCATCCGGAACACCTCGTAGGCCAGCGGCAGCACCAGGGCGATTCCGGCTGCGGCCAGCCAGTCGAGCCAGCGCCGCCGGCTCTGCCACAGCAGTGCGATGCCGAAAAATAGTGCGATCAGCGCAAAGTCCGGGCGGACCAACGGGCCGAGCCCGATCAGCATCGCGATCGGCCAGGGCTGCCAGGCCGGCCGATCCTTGCCACCGCGCAACCTGAACGCCAGTGCGGCGAAGCACCCGGAGATCCAGGCCATCGAGAGTGAAGTCTCCAGGCCGGACGTGCCGAAGTCCCAGACCGGGGGGAGCGCGGCCACCACCGCGAGCCCGACCGGCACCAATAGGCGGCGACCGGGATTGAGTGCCCAGGCGCCCAGCGCCAGACAGCTCAGCGCAACGATGGTGAGTGCGGTGCCGAGCACCACCATCACCATTCCGGTCTCGGCGGACGGCACGATCGCCTGGCCGAGCCACACCAACCCGAGCCAGAGCGTGCTCGTGCCCACCTCGACGCGATCGTTCAGGTTGTAGATCGGCCCGCGTCCGGCCATCAATTGCTGGATCACGCGGTAGTTGATGAAGCCGTCGTCGGAGACCCAGCGTCGAAGCCAGACCATCGAGGTGGTCACCAGCACGGGGATTGCGATGAAGAGCCAAGTCAGGGCACGATCACGCCGATTGGGACGGGCCGCTGTATCCAAGCTCCCCCGCCTGGACTCGAACCAGGAACCTGCGGATTAACAGTCCGACGCTCTGCCAATTGAGCTACAGGGGATCGCGCTGGGCGCGAGCCGTTACATTACCAGAACTTCACCGGGCGTCGAACTCGGCGCGCAACTGCTCCAGCGCGATCGCCACGAGTGGGTCTTGTGCCAGTTCATCGGCCCGAACTCCCTTGCCGGGGCTCACTCGCCAGACCAGCGGACGCGAGCCGTCACCCAGGTCGCGGCGGGCGGTGATCAGCGCCGTCCGGCCCCGTCCCAGATCCGCCGTACGGACGCAGGCGATGCTCGCGGTGACGCGCTCGTTGAAGAAGTCCGGCAGCTGCCCCGGCTCGGACAACGCCAGGCGCCAGGAGCGCCCCTCCACGTCCAGCCAGTTGAGCGAGTGGGTCTCGGCGTCCCAGCTGCCGCGCTCGATCCGGTGCCACGGCTGCTCCTGCCAGGCACCGTCCTGCCGGAACAGCAACGCGTCCACCAACCCGGCGACCTGGCCTTCTGGGCTTGTCCCGGACGCCAGCGCGCGACGTCGTCCGGCGGCTTCCTTCAGCTCGGGGTCCAATCGGGTGCGCGCGAAGAGTGCCATGCCGCCCATTCTGCTTGATCCGAGGAGTCGCTCAGGACGCAGCGAACGCCAGCCGCCGCACGCACGGCAGATCAGGCTCCGCCCAGTCCAGCCACATCAACCGCTCGCGTCGGAACCAGGACACCACGTCATGATCGGTGCTGGTCGCGGGCACCTCAGCCAAGGGGCGGACGAAGTAGCACGCCAGCCGGATGAGAGTGCCGTTCACCATCGTGGCGCTCAGATCGGCGAGGTCGCCCACCTCGATCTCGACGCTGAGTTCCTCCCTGATCTCCCGCTCAAGTGCGGCCTGGGGGGCTTCGCCCGCGACGGTCTTCCCACCGGGGAACTCCCAGCGCCCGCCGGCGGCCAGGTAAGGCTTCCGCCGACCGGCCAGAACCAGATCACCGTCGGTGAAAACTGCCGCCACCACGTCCATCGCGCCCCCTGCTGCCATTCTCCACCCTCACTCCGGATGTACGTCAGCCGGGGTCAGATCGGTTCGCCAACCCATCCAGACCGGGTGCCGCAGCCGTCCCATTGAGGTGCGTTCGGTGTAGGCCACTTCGCCCACCAGCAGCGGTTCCACCCAGGCGGCGTCCTTGGCGTCTTCTTTGGGCACATCGACCAGGCTGGGCTCTGCTCGCGACAGTTCGCGCAGCAACCGTTGCGCCTCGGCCAGGCCGGCGTCGCTGAAACCGGAGCCCACGCGTCCCGAGTACCGCAGGCCCTGCACGCTCGGGACGCCGACCAGGAGCGAGCCGATGGTGCCTTCGCGGTTGCCGGACCCGGGACGCCAACCGCCGATCACCACCGACTGGGTTCGCCGGTGCTTGATCTTCAACCAGTTGCGCGAGCGCGAACCTGCGGCGTACGCCGAGCCGCGGCGCTTGGCCACCACGCCCTCCAGCCCGAGCGCCAGGCTGGTGTCCAGGGCCGCGGCCAGATCGCCCTCGAACCCTGGTGGTACCTGAACGCGACCCTGGGCCGGCAGCTCTTCAAGCCGCTTGCGGCGCTCCTCGTAGGCAAGTTCGGTCAAGTCCACACCGTTCAAGCTCAGTACGTCGAACAGCATCAACTGCACAGGTGCCCGCTGGGCCGCCGCCGCGATGTCGGCCGGTTTGGTGAGGTTGATCCGCGGCTGGAGCAGTTCGAATCGTGGCGCTCCACCGGCGTCGACGACGACGATTTCGCCGTCAAGGATGGCCTCACCAGCGCCGATGGCGCGCAGGTCGGCCATCAGATCGGGATAGCGCAGCGTCTCGTCGCGTCCGCTTCGGCTCACCAACCGGATCTGTTCGCCTTCGATCTCGATCAGGACGCGGACGCCGTCCCACTTCATCTCGAACGCCCAGGCGTCGCCGGAACCGACTTCGGCCGTGGTGGCGAGCTTGGCGAGCATCGGTCGGGCCGGGCTGACCCCGGCTGGTCGAGCCGGTCGAGACTCCGGTTCGCCGGCCAGCGGTGCGAGCAGATCGCCCAGCTCGGCCACGCGATCGAGCACCTCGTGGAAGTCCAGTTGTACCAACCCGGGACGGGACAGCTCGTCCCAGGTCCTGGGGGCGGCCACCGTGGGATGGGCGCGTCCGCGCAACGAATACGGAGTGATCGTGGTCTTGTTGCCGTTGTTCTGGCTCCAGTCGAGGAAGACCTTGCCGTCCCGGTCGGCGCGACGCATCACCGCGGTGACCCGGGCGGGTTCCTTGGCCTGGAGGGCCTCGGCCAGGCGCTTGGCCAGCGCGGACGCCTCGGTCGGCGTCAGCGTCCCGTCCAAGTGCGTGTACAGGTGGATGCCCTTGCTGCCCGAAGTGACCGGGTACGGCTCCAGCCCGACCGCACGCAGGGCGTCCCGCACCCAGCCGGCCACCTCCGCGCACTGGCTGAGCGTCACGCCGGGCCCCGGATCGAGGTCGAGCACCAGTCGGTCCGGATTCCGCGGGGTGCCTTTGTCGGCGAAGCGCCACTGCGGCACGTGCAGTTCCAGCGATGCCAACTGCGCGAGCCAGACGAGGGTGGCTACATCGTCGGCGATCGGATAGAGGTTGGTCCCGTCCGAATGCTCGATCGGGAACCGTTTCACCCAGTCGGGGGTACCGCGGGGCAGGTTCTTGGCGAAGAACACGTTCACGTCCGGACCGCCGTCGCCCACCCCGTCCGGCCAGCGCTTCCGGGTGATCGGCCGCATCGTCAGGTGCGGCAGCAGCACGTCGCCGATCGCGGCGTAGTAGGCGATCACTTCACCCTTGGTGGTGCCGGTGGCTGGATAGAGCACCTTGTCCAGATTGGTCAGCGCCAGCGTGCGACCGGCCACGGTCACGTGCTGAGTACCCGCGGCCGCCATGGCCACATCCTGCCGGACCCCCACCGGCGGGTCGAGTGGCAGTTCTGGCAGCCCTCAGCCCGGAACCGCAGCGCCGAAGGCTGCGCCGATCGGCTCCCGGACCACCAGCGTGGCGAGATCGTCATACCCGGTCGGCTCCCGATTGATCAGCACCAGGTTCCGGCCGCGGAACTCGCGCACCAGTCCGGCTGCCGGGTACACCACCAGGGAGGTGCCGCCGACGACGAGGGTGTCGGCAGCCGCCAGGTGGCTGAGCGCAGCATCCAGGACGTCCGGGTCGAGCGCCTCCTCGTAGAGCACCACTTCGGGCTTGATGATCCCGCCGCAATCGCAGCGCGGCAGACCGGATGAGCGCAGGATCGCGTCCAGGCCGAAGCCGCGACCGCAGCGCTGGCAGCGGTTCCGATGCACGCTGCCGTGCAGCTCGAGCACCCGCTTCGAGCCGGCGGCCTGGTGCAAGCCGTCGATGTTCTGGGTGATCACCGCGGTCAGCCGTCCCGCCGCCTCAAGCCTGGCCAGGGCCAGGTGCGCAGGGTTCGGTCGGGCGTTCGGGTGCAGCAGGTTGGTCCGGTAATAATCGAAGAACTCCTCCGGGTGGCGGACGAAGAAGCTGTGGCTGAGGATCTCTTCCGGGGCGTAGCGAGCGCCACCGCGCTGGTACAGGCCGTCGCCGGAGCGGAAGTCGGGGATGCCGCTCTCGGTCGAGACACCGGCGCCGCCGAAGAACACGATCCGCTTGCTCGCGGCCAGGACTCGCGCCAACTCTTCGGTCACGGATCGAGGCTAGCGACGACGTCAGTGGGCGGCGATAGTCTGCGCGCATGTCACAGGGGATAGCGGATCGACTCGCGGCGATGATTCGGGTGCCAACGGTCTCGGCTGAGCGCGAGACTCAGGGCTTGGCGCCCTTCGAGGAGTTCGTCGACCTGCTCGCTGAGCTCTACCCCCAGTTGCATGCGGGGTTGCAGCTCGAGCGCTTCGATGGGTTCGGGCTGGTTTACACATGGGCATCGTCAGGCTCAGCCCTGGATCCGGTCGTGCTGATGGCGCACTACGACGTAGTACCGGTCACCGGCCAGGAGGCCGAGTGGTCCGTCCCGCCTTTCGAGGGCCGCGTCGCCGACGGAAAGGTCTGGGGACGCGGCACCCTCGACGACAAGGGTGCCTTGTGCGTGCTGCTGGAAGCGGTCGAGAACCTGGTGGCCGAAGGTTGGACGCCGCCGCGTCCGGTGCTGTTGTGCCTTGGCCCCGACGAGGAAGTGATGGGTGCGACTGCCAGGCTGATCGCCGCCACCTACCGCGACCGCGGCGTGCGGCCATGGCTGGTGCTTGACGAAGGCGGCGCGATCACCGAGGTGCCGTTCCCAGGCGTGGACGGCCATTTCGCGATGGTCGGACTGGCCGAGAAGGGCGTGCTTAGTGTTGAACTGAACGCTTCGGGGCAGGGTGGACACGCCTCCGCCACCACCGGGATCACAGCGGTCGGACGCATCGCCCGAGTGGTCGCCAAGCTCAACCGCAACCCGTTCGATGTCCGGATGCCCCGAACCGTGATCGACCTGCTCGGCAAGCTTGCCGCGCACGCCCAGCCGAAGTACGCCCGGCTCTGGCGGCTCGCCGCCAGGAACCCGGGGCCGGCCGCCCGAGCCCTGCTGGCCGGTGGTGGTGCGGACGGGGCTGCGCTCGTCCGAACGAGCCTGGCGCCGACGATGCTGAGCGGTGGCAGCAGCCCCAATGTGCTGCCGTCCGCGGCTTCGGCGACGCTTAACATCCGGGTCAACGTCGGTGAGACCACCACCGGCGTGATCGCCCGCCTGCGCCGGGTGATCAACGATCCGTTGGTCGCCGTCCGCGTGCTGGAAGGAGACGAGCCGACTCCCGAGTCGCCGTCCGACAACGCCCAGTTCGCGCTGATCGCGCAAGCCGTCGAGGCCAGCTATCCCGGCACGCCGACGCTCGGTTACCTCACCATGGCCGCTACCGATGCCCGGCACTGGCACCGCTTCACTTCGGCGGTCTATCGCTTCGCGCCGCTGCGGATGTCGGCGGCGCAGCGGGCCGCGATCCACGGCATTGACGAATCCGTCGACATCGACAGTCTGGTCCGCGGCGAGCAGTTCTATCGCGCGCTGCTGCTCAACCTGCCCGGAGGGGAGTCGTGATGAGCTATAGCGCCGTTCAGGATCCCCGCCAGATCCGGTTCGGCGCGCTCGCGGCCGTCGTCGGGTTCCTGGTGTACGTCGAGTTCACCAGCGGCATCCTGCAGGGCTTCTACACCCCGCTGCTCACCGACATCGCCAGGCATCTGAACGTGCCGGACGCGGACGTGAACTGGCTCGAAGGCGGCCAGATGATGGCTGCTGCGATCATCATTCCGGCCTTCGCCAAGCTCGGCGACATGATCGGCCACCGCAGGATGCTGCTGATCTCGACCGCACTCACCGCGGTCGCGAGCGCCGGCCTGCCGCTGACCAACAACTTCTGGATGTTCCTGCTCGCCTGGTCGCTGCAGGCCTTCTACATCGTCTGGTTGCCGCTGGAGACCGCGCTGATCTACGCCCGCGCCCGCAGCACCGGTCACCCAGCCGCCCTCACCCGACGGGCCGCTGGCTGGCTGGTCGCCGCACTGGAAGTGGGGGTGATCGCCGGCGCGCTTTCGGCCGGACAGTTGGTGGATGTGCTGCCACTCGCGGTCGTGTTGTGGATCCCGGCGGTTGCCGTGGCCGCGTGCTTCTTCGTCATCCTTCTCGGGGTGAAGGAGTCCCCGGAGCTGCACGGCGGCGAGTTCGACACCACCGGCATGGTGCTGGTCGCCATCGCGCTGCTCGGCCTTACCGGCGGGCTCTTCCTACTGCGCGTGAACGGACCGGGCAGCCCGGTCGCCTGGCTCGCGATCCTGGTGGGATTGGCGTTGTTCGTCCCGTTCGTTCGCTGGGAACTACGCCAGAAGGACCCCTTGGTGGACGTGCGGATGTTCGTGAACCCATCGCTGTGGCCGGTGTTCCTCACCGCCGGGTTGTTCGGCGTGAGCGTGCTCGGTGCCCAAGCGCCGCTGTCCACGTTCGCCCGCACCGACCCGTCCGTCTACGGCTACGGGCTGGGCGCCAGCAGCGGACTCACGTCGGTTCTGATCGGGGCCTACGTGCTCGCCCTCACGGCCGGTGCACTGTTGCTGCCGTTGGTGACCCGTTGGCTCAGCCCGCGCTGGGCCCTGATCGGAGCGAGCCTGCTGGTCGGTCTGGGCTACCTGCTCTTCCTGCCCTTCCACACCAGCTTCGCCGAGACGCTGACCAACATGATCATCGCCGGCATCGGGTCGGGCGCACTGGTCGCGGCGCTGCCGGCCGCAGCGGCTGCGGCCGCTCCGCACGGCCAGACCGGCGTCGCCACCGGACTCACCAATTCGGTGAAGACGGTGGGCGGCTCGGTGGCGTCCGCGGTGTTCGGCGTCGCCCTTGCGACCCACGCGGTCGGCGCTTTGCAGGGCACCGCCGGCTCCTTCAGCGGCTATGTGACCGTCTGGGTGGTCTGCGGGGTCACCGCGCTGGTGGCTGCGGTGGCCCTGCTGTTCGTGCCGCGGACGGCGTTCAGCGACGTGGTCGGTTAGCCCAGCTTGGCTGTGCGGCGTCCGAGCACGCCGTCGATGGTGCGGTTGAGGACCGGATCGACGTCGATGTTGGCCGCGGCCCGATCGACCTCGCCCGGAACCTGCAGTGCGTTCACCGCTGCCACGATGCGGGCCAGCGCGGCCTCGTCGGAGTCGACCCCGGTGTCCACGACCAGATCGAACAGGGACTCGTCGGCCCAGTTGGCTGAATAGAACAGCCGGGTGAAGCGGGCGCGCAGCTCGTCGTCGGCCTTGATCCGATCGGTGGCAGCATCCTCGGACAAGTTTTCCCGCTTGGCGATCCGGGCCACCCGGATGTCCTGCGGCGCCTTGACGAACACGTTCAACACGTCGCCCATGCCTTCGAGCACCTTGAAACCGCCGCGGCCAAGGATCACCACGTTGCCGCGCGCGGCGAACGCCGCGATGGTCTGGTTCATCATCTGGATGGTGAGCACGCTGTTGTCATTGAACAGCTCCCAAACCTTGGGCTTGTGGTCGTAGATGTCGTCCAGCTGGTGCAGGCCGTACTGGCGGATCACCTTGTTGATCACCGACTTGTCGACGAACTCGTAGCCGAGTTCCTTGGCGAGGTCGCGGGCGAGCGAAGCCCCTCGACTGCCGAGCTGACGGGAGATGGTGATGACTGCCATGGCTACCTCCGAAAGACGCGTGCGCTGGTTGGGCAGACGCTACCAGTCCGGCCTGTCGGGGGGCACGGAATCGCGCTCACCGAGCAGCTGCAGCATCGTGCGTCCGACGCCGTCCTCGTCGTTGCTCGGCACCACCGGGAAGCCGGCCGCCAACAGCTGCGGATGCGCGTTGGCGACCACGAAGGCCTGGCCAGCCCAGTCCAGCATCGCCAGGTCGTTCGGCATGTCGCCGAACGCGGCCACGTCCGCTGGCGCGATGCCGAGATCCGCGCACAACGCGGCCAGAGTGCTGGCCTTGGAAACGCCGGACGCGGTGAGCTCGAGCATGCCGTACGCATCGCCCACCAGCGCGTGGGTGAGCGTTAGCCGATCAGCCACGACCGCCGCAGCCGCCGCGACGAGAGCGTCGCTGTCCAGCTCGGTGTGGAAGCCCAACAGCTTGATCACCGGCCCCAGCCCGCTCGCGAGCTCATCCAGCGAACCCTCATGCACGCCGGGCTCGCCACGCTGCCGGGACGGCGATTCGGGCTCGCAGCCGAAGCCCGTCGGGGTCTCGAAGCCGAAGCTGATCCCGGGGATCACCCGCTTGAGTTCCTGGGCCACCTGCACGGCCAGCCCGCTGTCCAGCGGATGGCTGCGCACCACCGTCCGCGAAGCCAGGTCGTAGACCGCGGCACCGTTGCTGACGATCACCTGGGAGTATGCGAGGCCGAGTTGATCGACCACATCCAACCAGCGCACCGGCCGCCCGGTGGCCACCACCAGCGGCACGCCGAGTTGTGCCGCGCGTTCTGCGGCGGCGAGGTTGAGCGGCGACACCGTCTTGGCCGTGGTCAGGAAGGTGCCGTCCAGGTCGGTGGCGATCAGCCGTGGGGCGACCATCGCTGCCTATAGCCGTGAGTTGGGCGTTGGCGAGCCGGGTCCAGAAGGCGATGCCGAACCTGGAGTCGGCGAAGCGCTCGACGGCGAGGGGGAGGGCGATGGCGAAGCGGACGCAGAGGAGGGGCTCGGCGAAGCCGACTGCGTCTGTGGCGAGGCGGACGCGGTGTCGGGCACCGGCGGCGGCGGGCTCACCTGCGGCGCCTGCTGGAAGATCAGGATCGCGATCAGCACCGCCAGCGCGCACAGCAACACCATCAGCAACCAGGAGGCCAGGATCGACAGCCAGCCGGCCCGATCGTGGCGACCGGGCCAGGGCAGCGGCCACAGCTTGGCCATGCCCGGACGGTCCTGGTCGACCCAGGGCAGCCGGTAGTCCGGCCCGGCGGCAGCGCCTTGCAGCGGCACCCTGGAGAGGTCGATCGCGGCGAGGATGCGGGCCGCTTCCTTCGCCGAAGCCGGCGACGCGTCGTAGGCCAGCGCCACCCACGGCGTCGCCGGTGCGGCGTCGGCCACGTCCGGGTCGTCGGAATCGTCGCGATGGCGCTTGCCCAGCCGACCATCGGCCTGGCCACGGCCGCCGCGGGCCAGCACGGTGTCGATGTGCAGTTCGTTGACGGTGCCGGCGAAGCGGTCGCGGGCGCCTGCGTCCGCGGCTGCACCCTCCGACAGCAGGATCAGCATCGTGGGCGTGTTCGCCCCGTCATGGGCCACGTAAGCCACCCCGGACGGACCGGCCAGCAGCCTTGCGTCCAGCCAGTAGTCCCCGACCTTCGGCGGGTCGGGCGGCAGCAGCGGGGACAGCAGCGGTGGCTGAGACTCCGGCGGGTCTGCGCTCATCTCGTCCCATCGTGAATACGGTCGGTGGCCGCGGGTGGCACCCATTGTGCCGCACGCTCACCAGCGGGACACCGTGCCGTCGGCGATCACAGGGGATGCACAGTGTCAGCCGGTATCGTTGAGCGAACCTTCGACAGGCCAATGCCAGGAGAGACGCGTGACGGACCAGAACCAGCCAGCCGGCCACCCGGGCGGCGTGCCCGTGCCCCCGGTGCAGCCCCCGATAACCCACGTGCCGAACACCCCTGCTCCCGCCGCCGCCCCGGCCGCCACGACCGCAGCTCCAACCAACTCGGAGACGGCCAACGCGGCCAAGCTGCTCGGTGAGGCGATCGCCCAGGTGCAGCGGGTGATCGTCGGCCAGGAGCATATGGTCGAGCAGCTGATGGTCGCGCTGCTGGCCAAGGGTCACTGCCTCCTCGAAGGCGTGCCAGGTGTCGCGAAGACCCTCGCGGTACGCAGTTTCGCCACTGTGGTGGGCGGAGACTTCGCCCGCATCCAGTTCACGCCCGACCTGGTGCCCTCCGACATCGTCGGCACCCGGATCTACTCGGCCCGGCAGGAGAAGTTCGACATCGCGCTCGGCCCGGTGTTCGTGAACTTCGTGCTCGCCGACGAGATCAACCGTGCACCGGCCAAGGTGCAGTCGGCGATGCTGGAGCTGATGGCCGAGCAGCAGGTGTCCATCGGCGGCCACACCTACAAGGTGCCGCAGCCGTTCATCGTGATCGCCACCCAGAACCCG
>JAKOQD010000183.1 GCA_029778515.1 Actinomycetes bacterium | reverse complement strand
TCAGCAGAAACTGGACGGATGCGGCCCAGGACGGGCCAGGACTGTCCAGTTTGCGGAGAGGTGGGGTCAGCTGTAGACGTGCGGGGCCAGGATGCCCACGTCGTTCAGGTTGCGATAGCGGCCGGCGTAGTCAAGGCCGTACCCGACCACGAACTGGTTGGGCAGGTCGAAGCCGATGTACTTGACGTCCACCTCGATCTTCATGGCGTCCGGCTTGCGGAACATCGCCATGATCTCCAAGCTGGCCGGACCGCGCGAGGCAAGGTTCTGCATCAGGTAGGTGAGCGTGAGCCCGGTGTCGATGATGTCCTCGACGACCAGCACGTGGCGTCCGACCAGGTCGGTAGAGAGGTCCTTCAGGATCCGCACCACCCCGGACGACTGGGTGCCCATGCCGTAGGACGAGACCGCCATCCAGTCCATCGCGCAGTCGATGTGCAGCGCACGGGACAGGTCGGCCATCACCATCACCGCGCCGTTGAGCACGCCGACCAGCAGCGGGTTCAGCCCGGCGTAGTCGCGATCGATCTCGGCAGCCACCTCAGCCAGCCGGTTCGCGATGTCAGCCTTCGAATAGAGGATCTCGGCGAGATCGGTACTGATGTCTGCTGCGTCCACGGATGAAACCTACCCCAACGGCTCCGCGGCGACCCCAGCCAACGGATCGCGGACAACCAGCCGACCACCCGTCCGCGCCACTCGCAGGCCGGGCACCTCCACCCATCGCTGGCCACGCCAGGAGTGCACCAGCCCGCGCACGGACGCGAGGTGCGCAGCCGACAAGTCATTGCCTCCGGAACCTCGCAGCCAGGCCAGCAGGACGCGATTCGCGATCGCGTCCGGCAGGGACTCCAGCCAGGCACAATCCAGCCCATCACCGTCGGATTGGGACGCAAGTTCGCGCGCGGCCAGCTCGTCGAGCAGATCGGCGTCCGCCCTGGCCAGTTCAGCGGTGCGGGCCAGCGCTTCGGCGATGCCAGGCCCCAGCTCGGATTCGAGAACCGCCATCACTGAGCGGCGGGCGCGGACGCGGGCGAAGCGCTCGTCCGAGTTGTGCGGGTCATGCCAGGGTTCCAGCCCGAGCTCGGCGCAGGCTGCGCGCGTCGTGACGGAACGCACCCCCAGCAGCGGCCGGACGAAGCGTCCGCGACGTGACGCCATGCCGGCCAGCGTTCGCGCGCCGGAGCCGCGAGCCAGGCCGAGCAGGACGGTTTCGGCCTGGTCGTCAAGCGTGTGGCCCAGGAGCACGTCCTCGTCGGGCTCGGCCTCGCAAGCGAGGGCCGCGTAGCGGGCTTCTCGAGCTGCCGCTTCCATGCCCAGCCCGGCAGCGACAACATCCACCGCCAGCACCGTGGCCGCCAACCCGAGGGCAGCGAGCCGGGCAACCACCGACTCAGCCACCGCTGCCGAACCGGGCTGCAGCCCATGGTCGACGGTCACCGCGCGCACCGGCAGCCCGCGCCGCCGTCCGACGATTGCGGCGGCCGCCGCCAGCGCCAGTGAATCCGGCCCGCCCGAGCACGCCACCAAGATCGGTGCGTCGGCTACCGCCTCAACCGCAGCAACGACCTGCTGGGTGGCCGGGCCGAGAGCGCGCTTTGCCATCAGAGCCGATGCAGCCACCGCTGCGGATCGTGGATCTCCGCCAACGATGGCAACAGTCCAGGCGCCTCGAAGGCGCGGTTCAACGTCGCCACGTCAGCGGACGCGATCACCTCGCGGCAGAACTTCGCTCCGTCCCGGTATTGCGCGCGTTTGAGGTCCAGGCCGAGCAGTTTGCGCAGCCAGGCTCCCCAGCCGCCCGCGTTCCTGCGCGCCTCGAACGACTTGCGGATCGACTCGTAGCTCGGCACCACTTCCGCGCCGACACGGTCCATCATCACGTCAGCGTGGCCCTCCATCAACGACATCAACGCGGTGACCTGCTCGAACGCCTGCTTCTGTTCGGGCGTTCCGATCAGGCCGCGGATCCCGTCCTTGCCGTCAGGCCAGCCGAAGCGCAGTTCGTCGCCGTCCACGAGTTCGCCGAGCAACCCGAGCAGGTGACCCTTGAGCCACGACGCGTGCCCGAACTGGAAGCGGTGCGTCTCTTCGTGCAGGCACACCCACAGCCGGAAGTCGCTCGGCACCGCGGCGAGCTGACGCTCGACGGAGACGATGTTGGGGGCGACCAGCAGCAACCGGGACGGGCTGACGAACGGGTCGAACTGCCCGAGGATGCGGTTGGCGACCAGGGCGAACACGCCGGCGGCCTGCACCCCGAGCGCCTTCGAGCTCACCTGCGCCGGCAAGGAGCGCTTCTCAGCAGCGGTTTCGGCACCCACGCCGGCCAGCATGGCCTGGGCGGACTGGGTCACCGCAGCGAGCCAGCTGGCCCGATCGACCACCAGGACTTCAGCCGGAGCCGGCCGGTCGAGCTGGGTGACCTCGGCGATGTGCCCGGTCGCGGTGGCTGCAGCCTGCCGCAGTTCGGCGACCACGGCCGCGACCTCCGTCCGGCTGAGTTCAGGACCCGGGTGCACCAGCGCTCGTCCAGTGCGGGCCGCCAACGCCCAGTCGACCTCGGGGATGTGCTCCATGGCGTCAACCCTACTTGTGGTCTGTTTTCCGAGCCGCTGCGGCTGAGCCAATGAATTCCATAGCCTGCCGCCGCAGCGGCCTTCTGCCAGAATGCGGGCATGCACCCCCAGCTGCAGCGGCTCGCCGCTGTTCTCCTTACCGTCCTGCTCGGCCTCGGCCTGGTTCCGTCAACCACGGACGCGGCGGCGTCCGCCGCCCCGAAGGTGACCAAGCTGTCGGTGAAAACCGGCCCCACTGCCGGCGGCACCAGCGTCGTGATCCGCGGGAAGAACTTCACCGCTGATGCCGTGGTGACGTTCGGGTCGACGCCGGCCACCTCAGTGCGCTTCGTATCCTCGAAGAAGCTGGTCGCAACCACACCGGCCAGCGCCGCGGGACGGACGGACGTGCGGGTGCAGACCGCGTCCGGACGCTCCAAGACCGGCAAGCGCTCCCGGTTCACCTTCATCGCACCTCCGGCGATCGCATCGCTGAGCACGACCGCCGGCCCAGTGAAGGGCGGGAAGCGGATCACGATCAAGGGGTCGGGATTCACGAAGGTCAGCAAGGTGCTCTTCGGTGGGGTCAAGGGCAAGAAGCTGAAGGTCAAGTCGTCGAAGAAGCTGACCGTGGTGGTGCCCGCCCGGCCGAACGGGTACGCGGAGGTGAAGGTCGTCGGACGCTACGGCACCTCAGCCGGCGCCCGCTACCTGTACGGCCCCGCGCCCGCCGCCCCGCCGCTGGTCACCGGCGGCACCCAGCAGCTCGCGGTGGCCAGCTTCAACGTCACCGTCGCCACCGCCACGACAACCCCGACGGCCACCATGCGTCCGTGGGCCGAGCGGCGCAGCGCGGTCGCGGGACAACTCCTGCGGGAGGGCATCGATGTGGTTGGCGTCCAGGAGGCGTCCGCATCGGCCAGGCAGGTGCCCACTGGGGTCGCTCAGTTCCAGGACCTGACCAACCTGATGAACGAGCTCGGCGGGACGTACGCCCTGACCAATACCGCGGAGTACTGCGACGGCCCGGCTTACGCCAAGTGCCCCAACGGCGCTGGCCAGAGCGACCGGATCATCTTCAACACCAGCCGGCTGGCGCTGGATCGGCAAGGCTCGCGTTCGCTGGACGACCGGACCGACCGGAGCGGTTCGGCCCGGCACGTCACCTGGGCTCAGCTGACCGATCGCGTCACCAGCCGCAGCTTCTTCTTCGTCAGCACCCACCTGGAGCCGCTCGACGCCAAGGACGACGACGCCGAAGGCATCCGGCGATCCGAGGCGTTGCGCGCCGGGCAGGCAAGCTTGATCCTGACCGAGATCGCCGAGGAGAACACCGCGCGGCTACCGGTGGTCATGGTCGGCGATCTGGCTACCACCAAGTTCACTGACCTCAACGACAACGAAGCGACGAATTCCGCCCACCAAGCGTTCATCGACGCCGGCTACGCCGACCCGCTCGGCAACACCTATCGACTCAAGAGCCGCAACGACTCGGTCTTCGCGCAAAGCCTGGTCAACGCCCAGTACAGCAGCCTCAACGATTACCTGCCGGCACCGAAGACGCTGTCCGGTTACGAAATCGGCTCGTACATGGACTACATCCTGCTATCGAGCCGCAGCATCACCGCGCTGGAGTGGAAGACGGTGGTCGATCTGGACGCCGCCGGCAACTTCTCCGGCGTGATCCCGTCCGATCACAACCTGGTGAAGCTGACCGTCCTCCTGCCCTAGGGCAAGGTCAGCTGCAGCCGCAACGCACCATCGCCGCGGCCGTGCGGTCCAGCCAGTTGTAGGCCGTGGTCTGGCCGACGGTGTTGGTGGCCATCAGCGCGAACGCGAGCCGGGCGCCGTCCGCTGTGGTCAGGTAGCCGGCCAGCGCGGCGATTCCACGAAGCGTCCCGGTCTTGGCGTGCACGTTGCCGCGGCCGGCCTTCTCCGACTTGTCGTTGAAGCGGTCCTTGAGCGTGCCGTTCTGGCCGGCCACCGGCAGCCCCTGCGCCACCGCCGCGAGCCGCTCCGTGTTCAGCGAGAGCTGAACGGCGTGCGCCAACACCGATGGGGTCACGCGGGCGTCGCGGGCCAGGCCACTGCCGTCGTATAGCCGCATGCCGTCGGCCCAGAGTCCGTGGCCGCTCAGCCACTGCCGGGTCGCCGTGGCGCCGCCGGCGAAGGTCGCAGGCTGCCCGGACGCGAGCGCGACGTGGCGCGCCAGCATGTCTGCGGCGAGGTTGTCGCTGAGCTGCAGGGTGCGCGCGACGATCCGGCTCAGCGGTGCCGACTGCACACTGGCCAGCTCGGACGCGTCCGCTGGCGCCTTCGCCGCACCGGCCAATTTCACCGCGATACCCGCAGCCTTGAGCTTGGCAGCGAAGGCCTTTGCCGTAGCCAGTGCAGGATCGGGCGCAGCCTGCCACTTGTTCGCCATGCCCGAGCCGACCACCAGCGAGCTCACCCGAGCGGTGTAGCTGCGCCAGGTGGATTTCCACTTGGGGCTGTACCCGGCGCCGCTGAACAGCGACGCGTCGTAGCCCAGACTGACCTTCGCGACCCCGGACGCGGTCAGCGCCACAGCGGTCGCCTGGGCCAGTGCGGTCAGCGAAGCGGGCTTGTTGACCGACTTGGACGGCTTGATCGTGAGCAGCGGGTCGCCGCCGCCGACCAGAACGATCCGTCCTGAACCTGCGTCCACGACCTTGGTGGTGAAGGTGTGGTCGGCGCCGAGCAGATCGACGGCAGCAAGGCTGGTCAGAACTTTCATCGTGGACGCCGGTGCCACGGCCTTGTCGGGGCTGCGGCTGGTCAGCATCGAGCCGTTGTCAGCGAGCACGGCCACGCCGCCGGCCCCGATGCCACTGCGCGAAACCTTCTTCAGCTGCACCGACAACTTCTCGGGGATCGGGATCAGCGTGGGCTGGGGCGCAACCGGTGTGGTCGGGGACGCGTCCGCGCTTGGCACTGGTACGACCGCGGACGGCAGCACCTCGTTGGGGTTGAACGCCTGGGTCGAACAGCCGGCGAAAAGCAGCGCGGCCAGACACGCGGCGACGATCCGGAGCGGCCCGGCGGACCCACCGGCCGAGGGGCGCCACCTTGCTCGGGCAGCGGCTAACGATAGGCTCGGCTCACACATCGAGTACCAATCATGACAGAGAGGCTCAGATGACCGTGGATCGCCCTTCTTTCGCCCGTCCGAAGATCCAACCCAGCCTGCATTTCGATGTCACTGTGGAGATCCCCAAGGGCACGAAGAACAAGTACGAGATGGATCACCACACCGGCCGGATCCGGCTCGACCGGACGCTGTTCACGTCCACCCAATACCCCAATGACTACGGGTTCATTGAGGGCACCCTCGGCCAGGACGGCGATCCGCTGGACGCGATGGTGCTGCTGCCGGAGGCGACGTTCCCCGGCGCGCTCATCGAGTGCCGCGCAATCGGGATGTTCCGGATGAAGGACGAGATGGGCGGCGACGACAAGGTGCTGTGCATCCCGGTGGCCGACCAGCGCCAGTCCAGCATCAAGGAACTCACCGACCTGCCAAGCCTGACGCTGCTCGAGATCGAGCACTTCTTCAGCGTCTACAAGGACCTCGAACCGGGGAAGTCGGTCGAAGGCGCCGTGTGGGTGGGCCACGCCGAGGCCGAGGTCGAGATCAGGGCCAGCTGGGCACGCGCTCGCGGCACCTCGTATGAGAACGAGTTCACCCGGGAGTGATCCTCCCTGGCGACTGAATGGCGACTCGCGGCGAACCGAAGGCTCACCGGCTCTATTTGTTGCGCCATGCCGAGGCCCTGAGCGTCGGTCCGGATTGGCGCGACGCCAGCCGCGAGTTGTCTGCGCGCGGACGGACGCAGGCGCGAGCGGTCGGTGAGAAGCTGGCGAGCCAGCCGGTGGAGTTGGTGCTCTGCTCGACGGCGATCCGGGCGCGACAGACCGCCGAACTGCTGAAAATACCGGCGCCGATCCGGCACCTCGATCGGCTCTACAACTGTGGCGTCCGGCAGTTGCTTGCCGAGGTGGCCGGCGTATCCGACCTGGTGCGGACGGTGCTGATCGTGGCTCACGCACCCGGGATTCCCGGTCTGGCGGCGGGCCTGGCTGATCCGGAAACCTCCGACCCAGCCGCCTTGGACCGGATTCAGTACAACTACCCCCCGGCCACGCTGGTCGGTCTGGAGTTCCAGGGCAGCTGGTCCGAACTGGTGGACGCCCGCCTCTTCCTCGCCCACACGCCCTGAGCGGCCTTGCCGATCGGGTGCCGAGGCCGGACCGTTGGGGTTACTCGAACAGGGCGCGGGCGATCCAGTCACCCTCGGGGAAGCCGCCTGGGATCGCGAATACGGCGGATCCGATGGCGTGGGTCCAGTCGTTCAGAGCGTCGCCTGAGTCCAGGCGGTTCTGGATCGGGACGAACTGCTGGGCGATGTTCGCCTGGAAGGATTGGAAGACCAGTCCGGCGCTGGTCACCGGGCGGCCGTCGACCACCTCGGTGTGGGTGTAGTTGACGCCACGCCTGGCGATCCGGCGATTGTCGTTCTCGTCCGGGTGGGAGCGGCGCGCGTGCGCGTCCACGGGGATCACCGGACGGCCATCGGCGTCCGTCGCCACCAGGTCGAGGGCGTCGGTCTCGTGCTGCCCGGTCAGCGGGGCGCCGTTGTCCAGGCGCCGGCCGATCACCTTCTCCTGACGCTCGCGAGTGGTGCGATCCCAGAAGTCGAGGTCCATCTCGATCCGCCGAACCACCAGCGTCGTCCCGCCCACGAACCAGGGCAGCGGGTCGGTGGCCCAGACGGTCGCGTCCAGCAACTCTCCAGCTGGATTCCCCGAACCGTCCACCTGGCCGAACAGGTTGCGTCCGGTCACCGGCGCGCCGGACGCGTCCACTCCCCGCCAGGAGCCGGACTGAACCCACGCCACTTCGGCAAAGCTCGCTGCGTCCCGGGTCAACCGCCGTGCCGCGTAGTCAACCGTCGTGGCGTCGTCCGCGGCGACGATCGCCAGCACATCGCCGCCGTTCCAGCGCTCCTGGAGCCGGTCGTGCTGCATGGCCGGAATCTCCACGAACCCGTCCGGGCGCTTGCGCTCCAGCCCGGGGAGGGAGAACACCCGCGGACCGAGCCCGACGGTCACCGAAAGCGACACCCCCGCCTGCGCTAGCTCAGGCGTGGGATCGGCCGGAACCGGCTTGCCGGCCATCAGCGGAGGAATGTCGCCGCTCCACAGTTTGAGCAGCTTCTGCAGCGAGTCCACCGACGGCTGCAGCAGCCGGAACGACACCAATTGGGTGAACGCCGGCGTGCGGGTCACGATGCCGGCCTGGTGGACGTCGTGCGGCGAATAGGTCTGCCGGGTCACCGCCACCGGCACGCTCGGCGCAGGGGCGGACGCACGTCCGCCACCGAAACCCGCGAGCGCACCAACACCTGCCGCCCCGGCGTAGCCGAACAGGTGTCGCCGGTCGACCCCGGAAGGCTCGGAGGATTGCTCGGTCATCAGCTCGATGGGGTCGGGGACGGGCTGTGGTAATGATCCTCCTCCTCGACGAAGTCCTTCACCGGTGCCGTGACCGGCAGCGAACTCCCGTCCGAGAAGTGCAGGGTGAGGTTCACCGAATCGCCGACCGCGAACTCGCGCGACAGTCGCATCAGCATGACGTGGTAGCCGCCTGGGGTCAGGTGCAGATGACCGCCGGCCGGCACCAACGCGCCGTCCTTGGCCTCCTGCATCATCATCTTGTCGCCCGACTTCACCATCTCGTGAATTTGCACCATGCCGGCGTCCGCGCAGTCAGCCGAGACCAACCGCACATCGGCCGCGCCCGGATTGACAACCGTCAGGAACGCGGCGGTCATGGACGGATCCTTGGCGCCCGTGGTGGTGCGCACCCATGGGCTCTCGACCATCAGGGCGGCCGCAGCGCTCGGCGTTGCGCTGCT
>JAKOQD010000182.1 GCA_029778515.1 Actinomycetes bacterium | reverse complement strand
TGGAGGATGTGCGCCACCGCTTGCAGCTCGAGCCTTCGCTCCACGCTCTGGCGTCAGCCACCGAAGCTCCACTCATCTGCCGGAAACGCCCGTATGGGCGACGGCCGACCCTGAGGCCGGAACCACCCCGTTGCCACGGCGCGCTATCGGTGGATGGAACGAACACCCATCGAGACACACACCATGTGCATTGTCGGTTGGTGATGTCGCTGGGACCTCGGTGAGGGTCAGGCGACGGGGTCGAGCCGGGTGACCGTTGGGAGTCCGGCGGCGCGCTCTGCGGCGAGGTCGTGCGCGGACTGCATCGCCAGCCAGGCGCGGGCCGTGCCGACACCAGCCACCTCCAGCCGGACAGCAAGATTGGGGCTGATCCGGGCATGGCCGTGCAGCACGCGGCTCAGCGTGACTCGCGAGATCCCCAGCCGCGACGCGGCTTCGCCGACGCTGAGGCCGAGATCGGCCAGGACGTCCTCGCGCAGGATCTCGCCGGGATGGACCGGGTTCTGCATCACCATGGTGTTCACCTCCTTCATTGGTAGTCCTGATAGTCGACCAGTTCGACATCGCTGTCGACGAACCTGAATGTGACTCGCCAGTTCCCGTTGACCCAGATCGACCAGTGGCCGGCCAGCTCTCCCTTCAGCGGGTGAGTTCGAAAGGACGGGATGTTCAGGTCGTCGGCGGCTTGCGCAACGTCCAGCAGAGACAGAATGCGCAGCAGCTTGGGCACGTGCGCGGTCTGCACGCCCTTCTTCGAACCGGTGCGGTACAGCTGCTCCAGCCCTTTGTGCCGGAAACTGACCATCACCAGCCGAGTGGATCGCGTAGCGATACACGCTACAAGCGTGGCCCGTTCATCCTCGCCGCCTGCACTCCGACCACGCCCACCGCGACGAGCCCAGTGCCGACCGGCACAACACCGGCGGCCACCACTCCGACCTCATCGACGTCCGCAGACGCCCCGACCCGAATGGTGGTGGTGTACTTCGGCAACACCGTGCTCGATCCCGAAGTGGACTGCTCGAAGGTGTGGGGCGCGGCGCGGACGCACTGATCAGCGCGAAGGTCTCCGGAGACACGACCTATGTCGACCTGAAGGACCTACGGCAGTTGATACCGAACGCCAGCACCTCGTGCGGTAGTGCCGCGATGCTGGCCGCCCGACACCACGGCCCGGCAGGCAGGAGGGACGCCGCGGGCCCTGTACGCGTTCGACGGCGAGCCGAAGCCGTTCTGGGAATGGCTGCAGAGCTACTGCGGTACGCACAACGACAACTGCGACCCAATCCCGTTCAGGAGTTGATGGGCGCTGGGAAGCATCTCGCCGGGGTGGATCCACGGTCAGAACAGGTCTCGACAAGCTCCACTAACCGAATCTGTGAATCATTTAGGCCCTCGCAGCGGCCATCCCGGTGAAGTACGGAATCAGCCAGATCACCCAAACCACGATGCTGAAGCGATGGAAGACCCGCTTCTCGTCGAAGCGATCGCGAATCATCGTGACTACGGCCCAGCCAAGGTGGAGCGCCATCAGCAGAAGCGCGACCAGACCGGTGGCCGCCATCAACTGGGCGAGGACGGGGCTCTGCTCGACCCCGGTGGCACCGCCGCCGTTAGCGATCATGGTCATCACGACGGTGCCGCTGACGTCCGCGGTCAGACCGGCTGCGAACGCGGCCACATGCCACCAGCGGAGCTCGCCGGTGCGACGTTCGGCCCACACCCCGAGGGTGTAGAACGCCAACGCGAGGCTGATCAGGATGATGGCGAGGGCAAGCATGGTCAGACGTTCGCCGCGTCGGCGAGGCGTGCACGCAGCGGCTTGTTGATGGCCACCAGCAGGCAGCCGATGCCGATGGTCAGCAGGATGTGGCCCAGGCCCGCGATGCCGGCGATCGCAGCGCCGGCCGCCTGGCCGAAGACCTGAAGCAGTCCGTGCCAGGTGAGGGCTCCGGCGGTGATCACCAGCCCGGCGTTGTAGGTCGTGAAGAACCACGAGAATGATCGGCTGCCGCTGATCCCCAAAGTGGCATCGAGAGCGAGCACGATCAACATGAAGAGCATGCCGAGGGCGAGCAGGTGAGTGTGTAGCACTGCGAGCTGGGTGTAGCCGGTGAAGTCACGGGCATGGGTGACCTCGCGGTAGCCGAGTCCGCCCAGCAGGCCGAGAGCGGCGTAGACGATGGCGGCCAGGTAGATCCGACGCATAGGTTCCTCCAAGAGGTTTCGGTTGGAATCGATGCTCCCGCCTCGCCGCGGCACGGACATCACGCCCGCGGACGGTATTCGCGGCTCGTTCGGCTGAGGAATGCCTGCATCTTTCGGCTGATGGCGGACGCGCGAGGGCGGGCTACAGTTCCCGGGTGGAGCTGGGTTCGGAGCGGGTGACTGCGCATCTCTTGGTCGGCCTCGACCTGCTGGCCGCGCTGCTCCTCGTCGTCGCCGTCGCGTCCCCGTCCGGGGCTGCATGGACGGTGTGGGCCGCCGGCGCGGTGTTCGCGTTCGGCTGGCTCGTGGTCCGGCTCAGCGTGCGCGTGCTCGGCGAACCGATGGAGGCGCGCGGCGGCTGGTGGCCGGGCGGTGCGGCCGCTTCTGGGCTGCTGGCGGCCTACTGCCTCGTGCTGCTCACCAGCGAATCCGGCATGTGGCTCGCCTTTCCGGTGATGCTGCTGCAACTGCACCTGCTCGGGCCGCGTCATGGCGTGGTTGCGGTCACGCTGACGACGGTGGCCGCAGTGGTGCTCGGCGCCGTGGTGCGGGGTCAGGTCGCGCTCGGCTTCGTCCTCGGTCCGGTGATCGGCGCCTTCTTTGCGGTCGCTGCCGTGGTCGGTCTGGAATCCCTGGCGCGACTGGTTGTCCAGCGCCAACGCGCCCTGCACGAACTGGAAGACGCCCAGCAGCGATTGCTGGACGCCGAACGTGAACGCTTGCGGGCCGAGGAGCGAGCGAACCTCGCGCGGGACATCCACGACACCCTCGCGCAGGACTTCGCTGCGATCGACCTGCACCTTCGCCGGACGGCGGCCCTCATGGGCACTGACAGTCCGGCAGCCCCCGCCGTCGCGCTCGCGCGGCAGGCGACAGCGGAAGGGCTCGCCCAGGCCCGCCGGTTCATCGCAGGCGAGCCGGGACATCGGCAGGACGCCACCATGGGCGCCATTCAGCACGCGGCTGAGCGCGCGCAAGCCGACAGCGGCGGACGGACGAAGGTCGCGGTCCGATCCATGGGAACCGAACCCGTCCTGTCGGCGGAACTATCGACGGAGATCCTGCGAATGACTCAGTCCGCGCTCGCCAACGTCGTGCAGCACGCTGCAGCGGCGAACGCCTCGGTCAGCCTTACCTGGGAGCCAGATCGCGTGCTCCTCGACATCACCGACGACGGCCGGGGTTTCAATCCGGACGGAGAAGAGGCTGTCGGCGGCTTCGGGCTGCCGGCGCTCCGCGCCCGCGTCCGCGAACTCGGTGGCACCGTAGGAGTGGAGTCGGAGCCAGGTGAAGGGACCGCGATCGCGATCAGTCTGCCGTTGGGGTCGGAGTCCGCATGATCCGGATTGCGATGGCCGATGACCACCCGATCGTGCGCAGCGGCCTGTCGAGCCTGTTGCAGGGCATGGATGACGTCACCGTCGTGGCCGAACACGGCAGCGCCGAGGCGCTGTTGACCTGGTTGGACGACAACGTCTGCGACCTCGTGCTGCTCGACCTCCAGTTCGGCAAGGGGCGACTCACCGGGGCCGAAGCCACGCGCCGCATCTCGGCATCGGGAGGCCCCGCCGTTCTCATCCTCACCACCTACGCCACCGACGCGGACATCCTCGCCGCACTGGACGCGGGCGCGAGCGGCTACCTGCTCAAGGACACCCCCACCGACGAGTTGGAACGAGCCGTCCGGGCCGCCGCCGTCGGTCAGCCCGCGCTGTCGCCGGCCGTCCAGCAGCGCCTGCTGCAACGCGTCCTCGACCCCGCCACGACCCTCACCCAGCGGGAACTGGAAGTCCTGCAACGGGCGGCCGGCGGGCTGTCCAACCACCAGATCGCCGCCGAGCTGTTCGTCACGGTGGCCACCGTGAAAACCCACCTCGCCCACAGCTACGCCAAACTCGGCGCACCCTCGCGCACCGCTGCAATCGTCATCGCTAGAGAGCGCGGGCTCATCGACTGAAAGGTGAGCGCACTACTCGCGTCCACTGGATTTCGCCAGTGCGAGAAGTACGCCGATGCCATCGTTGCGATGCGCTGCAATGGTGAGATCAGCTCAATCGCGGAGGCACCGATGGCCCTGATCAGCGACATCCCCACCATCACGGCGACCCAGGCAAGCGCGCTGGAGTCGGTCACCCTTTTCACCCTCGACGACCTGTTGCGGACGGAGCGGGGTGCCCTGGTTCGCCGGCTCCCACAGATCACACTGACCGAGATCCGCGGCTGGCAGGCGATCGCCGAACTCAGTCAGCTGGACACGATCACCGTCGCCGAGGCCGCTGCCCTGCAGGCTGCCGGCGTCAGCGGTATCGACGAGTTCTCCGACTGGGATCTGGCACGGCTCCGTCCGATCCTGACCCAACGCGACGACGAGCAACTGCTGGCGCTGGCCAAGGGCTCCGTCCGGCTGCGGCACACCGGGGTGGTCAACGGCAACGTCCGGTTGCGCGACGAGACGCCGGTGGAGGGAGCACGGGTCACCGTTGCCGGCCGGGACGCAGTGACCGACGCCCGCGGCCGCTTCCGGGTGATCGGGCTACCGCTCGACAACCGGGTGGCGGTCGCGGCGACGCATCCGCAGCTGGGGCACAAACTGCTGACCGCGGTGCCGGTGCGCCGCACCGGCGCGCTGGTGGCGGTGACCCTGGTGCTCGGCGGACGGCCCCGCGCACCGCGCAGGTACAGCCAACGCCGCGGCGACACGCTGCCGCCGCTGGGCAGCAGCGTGATCACCACCCGGGTCGAGTCGACTCCGCCCGAGACCGATGACCTGCTGGTGATCTCCGGACGCTACGCCCGCGGCGACTACCGGGTCGCGTCCGAGTTCCTCGACTTCGAGGACGGGGTGTTCGTCCGGCGGCTCTACCGGCTGCCGGCCGCTTCAGTCCCGGCCGCCGCGGTCGTCAGCGACGGATTGGGCTGGCGCAATGACGCCTGGACGATCCGCAAGCACTGCGCCAAGGACGTGGCCCGCCGGGTCAGGCTGCGCGCCGCCGCCCGTCGGCTTTCGGGGACGCCGGGGTCGGCGGCGGAGGCGTCCGCCCAAGCCAGAGCCATACTCGCGGCCGCATCGGACCGATAGGAGACTGCTATGGCCGACTCCTACGTCTTCGTCGCCAACGGCGATTCCTGCCCGATTTGCGCTGGGCTGGACGGCTCGTTCGTGCCAGCAGGCTTCAAGGCCCACGCGGGCTGCACCTGCAACACCGTCAAGATGGACGACGGCGAGCGAACCTGCGAGTTCGAATACTCCGAGAACAACACGTACTTCAACGGCAGCTACCGCGGCTTCCGGGTGCAGCTCGATCTGACCATCACCTGCCCGGACGGCAGCACGCACACCGCTACCGGCTACGACGTCGGCCTGGACACCCTCTCCACCGGCGACTCGGACGACACCCTCGAAGACTGGGCTCACGAAGCTTGCGACCAGTTCTGCGATCAGGCTGGATCTCCTGGCGACGAGTTCCTCTGCTGCTAGCTCGCCTTCGGCCAACGCCTTGGGCCGCCTGACTGTGAGTCAGCACACCGCGGACGGTGTGCGCAGCCACACCTAAGCCCGGATCCGGGCTAAACGGACTTGGCCAGCTCAGCGCGCCTCGACGCGCAGCTTCGCGCGGAGTGCGTCCAGAGTTTCCTGCTTGAGCCCGAGGCCCTTGCTCAGGTAGCCGTCCACGCTGCCGTATCGCTTCTCCACCTGCGCCAGGCCCGCGTTCAGATAGCTCGCCTCCACGGTCTTGAGCGCTCGATCGATGTCCGCAGCCGCGACCCCCGACGTCCGTTTGGCCGCCGCATACGACTTCGCGATCAGAGCTTCCCGCTCCTGGTTCGAGAGCAGGTACTGCTCCAGCACGGTCTCGCGATCGGCGCCGGCCACGAACTGCAGCATCGCCGAGACCCAGCCGGTGCGGTCCTTCCCCTCCGAGCAGTGCACGATCACCGGCTGCTCAACTTGCGCGACCTCCTTCAACACCGACGCGATCCGCTTGCGTTGATCGGCATCGTCCACGAACCCGACATACAAGCCGCGCATGAAATCCTTCGCCGCGGCCGCGTTCGTCCGGGGTGGGGACGGTGCCCGGTCGAGCGCATAGAGGTTCACCAGGCGGTTCGTCGCACCCTCGATCTTCACGTCTGGTGAACGCCGGGCCACGTCCGGCGTGCGCAGGTCGAAGATGTCGCTCACCCCCGCGTCCGCCAGCTTGGCCGCGTCCGCCTTCGACAGGGTGCTGAGCTTCGCCGCGCGGTAGACCACGCCGGTGGCCATCGTGGCGCCGTCGGCGAGTTCGATGCCGACACCGGCCACGTCCCGGAAGTTGGGGACGCTACTCACCGTGACGGCCTCCCGGCTCACCTCCGGAGTGGGTGTCTGAGTCTCCGAAACCGCCGCGGACGCCACCGCCGTCCCGCTGGCGACCACCGAAGCAGACGTGGCGGACGCTGCCGCAGACCCCGCCACGGGGGTCGGTGCCGTCGCCG
>JAKOQD010000181.1 GCA_029778515.1 Actinomycetes bacterium | reverse complement strand
TATCACATGAAGGAACTGCGCTTCCGGATGCTGATGAACTCCGATCCCGACTCGGCCGAGCGCCTGCTCGCTTTGGGCCAGGAGCAGGTCCTGCGTCGCTGGGAGGAGTACGAGGAGATGGCCACCCGAGGCGCCGAGCGCTTCGCCCAGGTCGCCCACTGACGGCAAGCCGGACTCAGACGAAGAACAGCAGCGCTCCAGCGCAGATCACGGCGACCACTGGCACGCCCAGGGTTCGCAGCAGGCGTCGGCGGGACGTCTTGGGCGACTCCGCACCGGGTACCGGTGAGGTGATCGCATCGGACGGCTCGGCAGGGTCCCGCTGCCACGCCCAGGCGGCGCCGCCGGCCAGCAGCACCAGGCCGAGCACCAACACCAGCAAGGCCGGCACCTGCGCGACGCTCCACGGCAGCAGGATCGATGGCATCACTAGCAGCAGCATCAACACCATCCCGGCCAGAATGCCCACCACCGGACGCTGCAGCAGGAGCCGCAGGATCGATTCCGCAGCCAGGACCAGCCCGGCGGCGACGGCCAGGAAGGCCAGCAGCCAGACGACCTGACCGGTTTGAACATCGACCGGCGCACCATGGCGCAGCGCCGGGACGGCGGCCAGCACCGCGAAGGATCCGATCACCTGGACGATTACCGGGGCCACCGCGCGTCCGATCGCCGCCGGCTCCTGGCTCGCGTCCGCCGGTAGCTCCAGTGAGCGGGCGTACTCCACCGGTTCCCCGAAGGCGGCTTTCGCGGTTTGCCGGCTCTCCGCACAGTGCGATTCGACCTCGGCCAGGGCGGCGCCGATGTCGGGGCCGGCGACCCCCTGCAACCGCAACTCGATCACCATCTTCTCGGCCCACTTGCGCTCAACGTGGGGTGCCAGCAGGTTCAGGGTCGGGTCGCTCATGATTTCTCCTTCAGCTCGGACGCGGCCAGCAGCGAGCCGGTCACGTCAACGAATTCGTGCCACCGGCTGGCCCGGCCACGCAATTCCGTCCGCCCGGACTGGGTGAGCGTGTAGTACTTGCGCCCGGGACCGCTCTCCCCCACGCGCCATTCGACGGCAACCCAGCCGGCCTGCTCACAGCGTCCGAGGAGGGGGTAGAGCGTGCCGCCCTTCAAATCGCCGAGCCCAGCGGCGGCCAGTTCCGCCGAGATGGCATAGCCGTAAGTCGGACCCCGGTCGATCACCGCCAGCACACAGACCTCGAGCACTCCGCGGAGCCACTCGGTGGGCCACGGCGTCTCGGTCATGGCTAGATAGTAGGGCTATCTAGTTAGTGTCGCAACCTAGCTGGTTAGGTTGTAGGCCAAAGTGCGGCCGTCCGCTGGAGAACGCCAGCGATCCGGACAGTTGCCGGCGAACATTCCCCGGCGAATGTCAGTTTCGCTGGCGTGTTCGCACCAGGCAAACCTGCACGCGCGGGGAACTTCGGACGGGTTCGCGTCCGGCCGCTAGATTAGGCACGGAAACCCGCGAGGAAGGCCCTGAGATCAGCGACGACAGCCCCGCCACCGCAGGCGCCGGCGCAGTGCCGGCCCGCCGACAGCTCACCATCGCCGAGTTCACCGACAACTACGGTCCGGCGCATAGCGGGTTGCTGTACGCCGTCCAGTTCCTCGAAGAGCAGGTGCTCGCCGCCGGCCACAAGCTGCTGCTGGTCGCGCCCGAGGCGAACGGTCCCAACCCGCACGCCGGCCACCCGGCCCGGCGCGAGATCCGGCTGCCCAGCGTCCCGATTCCGGGGACGCACATCCGCCTCTCGATGGGCCAGGACTTCGACTACCGCCTCGCCCAGATGGTCGCCAACCCGCCGGACGTGATTCACGTCCACGGCCTCGGCGCGATCGGGCTGCTGGGCATGTGGGTGGCCGAGCGCACCGGCAAGCCGCTGGTGATCACCTGGCACACCGACCTGGAGGCCTACGCCGAGCACTACTGGCACGTGGTGCCGTTCCTGAACGCGGCCTACAAGGTGTACGAGATGCACATGGCCGAGAGCACCTGGGAACAGATCAAGAAGCTCAAGTTCAAGCGTCCCCGCCGCGGCGGCGCCCAAGTCGAGTTGCTGCAGCTCGCGTCCAAGATGCTCACCGACGCCGATCTGGTCACCACCCCGTCCGACAAGACGGCGAAACGCGTGCTCGAGATCGCCCCGGCCGCGCAGGTGCGCGTCGTACCCAACGGCACGGACGCGCTGCCGGAGCTGCCACCGATCGCGAAGGGACGCGGCCCGCGGCTGATCTATGTCGGCCGGATCTCGCTCGAAAAGGGCATCGGGCTGATGCTGGACGCGTTCGAGCTGGTTCGTGGCCAGATTCCGAACGTGGACCTGATGATCGTCGGCGACTGGAAGAGCACCCCACCCAAGCTCCGCCGGCGCCTACAGCGGGCCGCCCGGTTCGGCGGGGTGAAGCTGCCCGGACAGATCCCGCGGGAGAAGCTCGGCGCCTACTACGCCTCCGGGGACGCGTTCGTGTTCGCCTCGCTCACCGACACCCAGGCACTCGTGCTGCACGAGGCCGCGCACGCCGGACTACCCTTCGTGATGGTCGACCACGAGCTGCGGCTGGTGGTCGAACCTGGGGTGAATGCGTTGCTGGCAAGGCCGAACGCGGTCTCGCTAGCCGGCGCGATGGTGAGCATGCTGAACAATCTCAAGGACCCGGAGTTCGCCGAGTCCGCCCGCGCCCGGTCGAAGGAACTGGCCGCGAAGTGGACGATCGCGCACCAGTCCGAGGAGTTCGTCCGCATCTACGAAGCGCTCGCGGACGGCCGCGAGGTCGAACTCACCGAGGGTCTGGATCCGCAGATCGGACGCAGGGTCTTCCCGCGGCGCAAGGTCACCGCGCAGTTCGAGCCAAAGGAGTTGGACTCCGCGGCCGAGTGAGCTCAACCGGCCGACTCAGCTCAACGGGCTGGTCGAGTTCCGGCGGGTTGGTGGCGCGGCCGTGCGCGAAGACTAGGCGGTGCTGAACCATGAAGCCGCCGACGAAGAGGCCGAGTTCGGTGACAAGCTTGGCCGCGACCACGCCAAGCACCGGCGTGAGCACGGCCATCAGCGCCGCGTTCAAGGCCAGCACCACCGCGGCCAGCAGCGCGTAGCGTCGCACGGATGGCCAGATCGGCACGTCGTCCGCCTCGAATACCGCGTGCCGGTTCACCAGGAAATTCACGGTTGCGCTCAGCAGCCGGGCCACGACGACCGCCGTGAGCAGGTTCCCGGTGATCGCGTACCAGGTGAACAGCACGGTCGCGTCCACCACGAAGCCAGCCAGGGACGAAGCCGCGTAGGCCAGCAGCGGACGGTAGATGCGCAGCGAGTCGCGCACCGGCCGGAAGTGCGAGGACGCGTTGTCGGCGTGGTAGACGGTGGCGATTTCGATCTGCCGGATCGGCAGCCGATCGCGGGTCGCCCGCAGCAGCAGGTTGAGTTCGTATTCGAACCGGTCGCCGGGCACGGCGGCCGCCCACTCGAGCAGCCCGGCGGGATAGCCGCGCAGCCCGGTCTGGGTGTCAGGCAGGCGGGTGCCGGTGAGGACCGTGAACACGGCGGCGGTGATCCGGTTGCCCAGCCGACTGCGCAGCGGGACGCGTCCGGTGAACCGGCGGACGCCGAGCACCAACTCGCCGGAGTCCCGCACGGCGGCCGCGACCCGCAGGATGTCGAGCACCGTGTGCTGGCCGTCGGCGTCGGCGCAGACCACCGGCTCGTCCGGGTAGAGATTGCGGATGTAGCCGAAGCCGGTACGCAGGGCGACCCCTTTGCCGCGATTCACCTCGTGGACGAGTACTTCGGCGCCGGCGCGGGCCGCGTCCGCGAAGATGCCGGCATAGTCGGCGCCACTGCCGTCGTCGACCACCAGCACCTTGAGATCCGGCACGTGGCCCAGTTCGGCCACCAGGTTGGTGAGCCGCTCGTCGGGTTCATAGCTCGGTATCAGCACGATCATGGCTCAGCCCGCCACGTAGAGGATGTCAGAGGTGCCGCGCTCGCGTCCGCGGCCGAGTGGGTTATTCACCAGCGAGCCGTTGAACACCATCGCGGACGAGCCGCCGCCGTCGAGGTTGTAGGCCACCTTGGCGCCCTCGTCCACGAACATCTGGGCGAACTCGGACATCGAGGCGCCGCGGCTGTAGCCGGTGCTGCGTCCGTCCACCACGATGAAGAGGAAGTGGTTGGACGCGATCACGCCCACGCCGGTGCGCGGCTGGTTGCCCTGCACCGAGTGGTTGCCGAAGTTGGTGTCGATCTCGAGGTTGTCGATCCCGGCGATGACTTCACCGTTCTCGACCAGCCCGGGGCCGAAGGAGAGGGTCTGCCAGACCCCGTCGGCGAGCAGCTCGGCGGCGTTGGTCTTGGTCTCGTCGTAGAGGCTCATCGAACCGTCGGTGCGGATCGCCATCCCCTGGCGGGCACCCTGGTCACGGTAGGCGACCCCGTTGCGGATCACGATGCCGGTGTCGCGAAATCCGTAGTAGTCGCCGTTGATGGCCAGCATCGCACCGGTCTGGGCTGCGATCACTGACGGATTCGCGACAATGTTCTCGCCGAACGAGTCGTTGGCGAAGGCCGAGCGCACGATCGTGGCATCGGTCACCGTGATGTCGGCGACGAACCAGGTGAGCAGGCTGTTGCCGCTCCCGGAAGTGCGCTTGCTGATCTTGATGGACGCGGTGTCGGACGTGTACGCGTCCGCGGTGGCGGTACCGCTCGCTGGCTGCGCGACGGTGGCGTTGGCCGGCTGCTGGGCGGACGCGTCCGTCACTTCGACGTGCTCGATCACGTACCGGTTCAGCGCCCAGCCGGTGCCGCCGGCGGCCGCTAGCAGGGTGCCGCCACCGGCCACCAGGAACGTCCGCCGAGCGAACGGACGTCGAGTCGGGCCCTGCGCGTCTGCCTGTACGTCGGGTAGAGGCTCCGTCGAAATCATCATGTAACCAGTTGACCGGGCAACCTTGTGCGCCTCCTGTGGCCACCCCCAGCCCAGCCGATGGATCGGCGGACTTCCCCTCCCCGACCGGCACGCGTCCGGGCGCAGCAGTTCGCGCCAGCGAAACGGACACAAGCCAGGGAAGGTTCGCTGGCGTTGGTCCGTTTCGCTGGCGCGAAGTCGGGGGTCGCGGGACGGGGGCGAGCGTCAGGGACGGCGTCCGCCGCCCGGGCCACCGCCCATACCGGTCGAGCCGCCCTCGCCGGCGGTGACCGTCGTGGTCTTGGTGGCCCCGGAAATATCGCCCGAGTCGGAGAAAGTACCCACCTGATCGCCGGCGAGCTGGCCGCCGACGTAGACGTCGTAGGACTCGCCGGTCTTCAGGTCGGGGTCGGAGAGCACCACCGACTGCACCTGCTTCACCGCGGTGTAGGACGCGATCACGGTCCCGTCCGTCACGATGCTGATCGTCTGGCCGGCCGCGACCGCCTGATCGAGGGTGACCGCGACCCAGCCTTGCGTCGACTCCGTGCCGGGCGTCTCGGCCATGCCTGCGCTGCCGGCCGCCAGCACCGTGCCGCCGGTGACGGTGATGCCGCCGTTGGAGTCGAGTGCACCATTGCCGGAGTTCGTCGGTCCGGAGACCACGGTGGT
>JAKOQD010000180.1 GCA_029778515.1 Actinomycetes bacterium | reverse complement strand
GACGGTGCCGGGGCTTCGGGGCGCAAGATCACCAAGCGGTTCCTCGTGAGCGGGCACTGGCGGCAGCAGGCGTGCGCGCCGGGAAGATCGTTGCGAAAGCCGTTGTACATCGACGGCTATCTGAAGGGACCGGACAGGGCGCCGCTGATGGAGGCCAGCGACCGGGTCTACGTCTGGCGGCGGTGAGAGGTTCGAATCCTCGCTGGCCGCCGGCGGCGGAGGAAGAAGCGGTTTCCAATGACTGGCTGCCGGCGATCGCTGCGGCGAGTGATCCCGCCGTCTGGAGCTGATCGAGCAGGACCCACAGCCGTGCGGCCCGGTAGGGGGCGTCGTTTGGAATGGGTTCGTGGGGTGGCAGTCTCGGGCCGAGCCGGTAGATGGCGTACGGACGTTTGGCGGCCGTGTCGGTGATCTCGGGCCAACGGTCGGAGAGCCGTGCCACCACCTCGTGGCTGATCACCCGGTGGATGCGCTGGACCGCGCCGCCCCAGCGAAAGGCTAGGAAGTTGGGCGCCTCGGTGGGCCAGCCGCCGGCGCCGTAGGGGTGGAAGTAGGTGAGCTGCTCGGTGACGATCTGCTTATAGGTGAAGGTGCCGCCGGGCTTGGCGTCGTTGAGGACGACGCAGTAGGTCCAGCTGTCTTCGACACGGCGCATGCTGATCACCTCGTTCATGTAGGCGTTGAATTCGTCGAGCCACAGGCGCTCGTGGCCGCGGCAGCCCACCCTGACAGCCCCGACGTCGGCGAGCACATCCCGCCAGGGCAGGTGTAGTACCGGCACGCCGGCAACTTCGGAAGGCAGGGTTTGCACCGCCAGAGCCGGAGACGCTTGGGACAGCGTCACCAACGCCCCGCCGCCAGGCGCGGCTCTGATTCGGCCCGCGTATTGCGCGAGCTGCGCCTTTCCGGGCAGCAGCCATCCGCGCTTGGCCTCAACGATGAACAGGCTCGATCCGAGTTTCAGTTCCAGGTCGGTCCGCCCGACCGCTCCGTGCTCCTCCAGGGCCAGCGACAGATCTCCCTGCGGGGTTGTGCCCGCGGCGGCGCAGATGCGTTTCGTCACAGCTGCCGCCAGCGGCGGGCATTTTGCCAACGCGAAGCCCAGTGCCGCGGTCAGATCGTTTTCGTTGCTGCCAGCCAGGCCGAACACCGACGCCACCGCCGCGCCGTGACGAGTGAGCGCAACCACCACACCAGTGTGGCCGAGCCGGCCGTGCGTTTCGACATGCTTCGTGACAGCGTCGCGGTATTTCGATCGGTCAGCGCTCGGCCGAGAGAACCCGCAGGTGAGCACGCCGAGACTGTTATGGCAGGCTCATTAAGCACGGGACAGGGGGCTTCGATGAACCAGATCGCGCAGTGGGTGTTGCCGGATGAGCTGACCGCGCCCTATCCGGCGCAGGCTGTGGAGCTGCTGTCGCGGTACTTCTACACGACGCTGGACGACGGCTCGCCCGCCTACACCGGGGCTATGTTCGAGAGGTTCGCCGGCGGCGGGGACGCCACAGAGGTCGCCGACACGTTCACCCCAGCCGATCTGGTGGCGGTCTCCCTGCTGAGCGTCGACGTGCCGGGCGCGGCGGCGCTGCGGATCTTCGGACGCGACGCCGAGAACCTGAACGGGCTTCTTGAGCGAATCCCGATCGACCTGGGGCTGTGCGACGCCGGCGAGGCCGACATCGGCCCCGGCTCGCCGGCCGACGAACTGTGGTTCTCGATTCGCCGCTGCGGTGTGGGTCCCGTGACCACCAGCAAGCTGCTCGCCCGCAAGCGGCCGCGGCTGCTGCCGGTGATCGACACCGTCGTCAAAGAAGTCTTGGGCCACCCCGCGAAGGCCAGCTTCTGGCTGACCCTGCGCGCCCACCTCGCCGCCGATGACGGACGTCTGACCGAGCAGCTCATCGCGATCAGGGACCAGGCCGGACTCCCGAACATCAGCGTGATCCGGTGCTTCGACGTCCTCGTGTGGATGATCGGCAAGCGCGACGGGATCGGCGATACCCGAGGCAGGTACTAGAACGCGGTCCCGTGCGGACGCAACGGTGAACGCACCCGGTGAGAGCGGCGACGCGCTGCGCATCGTCACCCTGAACCTCCAACAGGGCGGGCGGCCACGGATCGCCAAGCTCGCCGCGCGGCTGCTGGGCTACGACGCTGAGGTGCTGGTGCTCACCGAGTTCCAGCAGCAGAAGTCCGCTGCGCTCGTGCGCAACCTGGAGGCCGCGGGTTACGCGGTCGCCCATCCGGTGGGGGTGGATCCGACGCTGAACACGGTGGCGGTCGCGTCTCGCCAGCCGATCACCGGGGTGCGGCCGTTCTCCCCGGCGCTCGATCCGCGGCATCTGCTGTGCGTCGAGACGGCCGGGATCCGGCTGTGCGCCGCCTACCTGCCGGTGCCGACTGAGATGCGGGTGCCGCACCTGGAGGCGCTGGCCGCCGACGGCCGGGCCGGGGGCATCGAGCTGATCGTCGGGGACTTCAACACCGGCACCAACCCCGCCG
>JAKOQD010000179.1 GCA_029778515.1 Actinomycetes bacterium | reverse complement strand
GCCGGGCTTCCGGGTCCGGGTCGAGCACGCTGGACAGCAGCATGGTGTCCAGGAACAGCGGCTCCAACGCAACCTCGGCAGAAGCAGCCGCCGGTCGTAGGAACCCCAAGTCAAAGCCGGCGTGATGGGCGACCAGCACGGAGTCCGCTGCATACGCCGCGAAATCGGCCACCGCCGCCCCGGGCGCTGGCGCGTCGAGGATCATCTCGTCGGTGATGCCGTGGAACGTCGTGGAGAGTTCGGGGATCCGAATGCCCGGGTTGATGAGGGTGTCGAAAGTGTCGTCCGCGCGGACATCAGCCGCGTCCACCCGCACCGCGCCTATAGCAACGAGCCGGTCGCCGGCATCCACATGAAGTCCAGTGGTCTCGCAGTCGACCACGGTGAACGTGATGTCCGCAAGGGGCGTCTGCAGCCACTGCTCTCGCGACACCATAGGGCGCGAGGGGCGGGCCATGTCCACGCTCAAACCCACGACGGTTCCCGCAGCGTCCGGAGGTGCCTCGTTCCCGGCGATCAGCACCATCGCCGGCTCGTCCGGTCCGGTGAGCCGCACCAGGCGCAGCTGCTGATCGCCCACGACCGCCTTGGGCCGTTCTCCGGCCAGGGCCCGGGTCAGCACCGGCAGGAAGTCCTCGGCGTCGAACACACCCAAAATGCTGCGACCCGCCACCAACGGGGTGCGGCTGCGTGGGGCCAGCGTGCGCCGCGCGGCGGGATTGACCAGCAGGATCCGGCCGCGGTCGTCGACGACGCCGACCGGGACATCGAGTCCGGACAGCACCGAGATGAGGCTGTCGCGCTCCAGCCGCAGTTCGCTGTGGGCGGCCGTGAGTTCTTCCTGTAGTCGCGCTTCAGCACCGGCATGTCGTTCGGCTAGGTCGTTGACGGCTCGCTCGGTCGCCGAGTCGCCCGGCAACCGATGGTCCGGGTTGACGTCGATGATCATCTGCACGGCGTTGGCGGTGCGCTGATCCCGGCGCTGTTCGGAACGCCACGTGCTCCATGCGATCCAGCCGATCAAACCCACCAGCACGATCAGCCCCAGCGCCAGCACGACCAGCGATCCGCGCACGGAGTCCAGCAGCGCCGTGCGGTCCGAGGGCGGCATGTCCGCGAGCACGACGGCCACGGTCAGCGCCGGGACCAGCGTGGCCACGGCGATCAGGGCCAGCACCTTGAGCTTCGTCATAGGTCGGTCCGGAAGGTCACGGACGTCACGTTCTGCGCGCTGCGGATGGCGCGAAACGCTTCCCGCAGCGCTTCGTGCTCGTCGTCGGGCAGTTCGTCGGGATCGAGCCGGTCGGTCACGTACTCCCGCTGCTCGATCTGCCGCAACTGATTGCGTAGGCGCAAGTCCGTCAGCAGTGCGTATCCCGACCGCAGCCGGTCGCTCAACTCCTCGCCCAGCACCGGCGCCGCCTCGGCCAGCCGCTGGTCGGTCGACACCGCTGTCGAATGCGCCCTCAGACCGTACAGCCGGGCCAGCAGCACGGTGGGTGCCAACCCGGTCTTCTTCAGGTCCACCTCGCCCTTCGGCAGTCGGCCGAAGGCGTGCAAGGGGGTCGGGAACGAGTTGGCGGCGATAGCCAGCCCGTGCAGGAGGCGTGGGGACTCCGACGCCAGTTCCGCCAGGGCCGGCGCCACATCGACGCCCGCGGTGAGCGGCCGGATGTCGAGGAAGACATCGGCGTCCACGATGGCGTCCGGGGTGGGCGCATTCACCCGTTCCCGCAGGATGTCAGCCCAGTCCGCGACGCTATAGGACCACTTGTCGGCCATGTAGCCG
>JAKOQD010000178.1 GCA_029778515.1 Actinomycetes bacterium | reverse complement strand
GAGGATGTGCTGGAGTGCTGCTGCGGTCGTGCCTTCGTTGGCGGCGATGAGGTCAGTGAACTCGCCCATGCGCAGAGCTTACGGCCAGGGCACCCATAGGCTGGGCGGGTGCCAATCGATCCGGTAGCCGCACTGCGGGAGATCGCGTACCTGATGGAACGCGTGCAGGCCGACAGCCACCGGGTGCGGGCGTTCCGCGCCGCCGCGGACGTGGTCGAGGGCCTCGCCCCGGCGGAGTTCGGACGCCGCGCCGCCGCGGGTACCTGGCAGGAGCTGCCCGGCCTCGGGGCGAGCACCGCAGAGGTGGTCAGCCAGGCCGTAGCGGGACGCATCCCCGTCCGCCTGGCCAGACTCCGCGCCGAGGCCAAGCCGTTGGCCACCGGCGGCGAGACGTTACGTGCCCAGCTCCGCGGCGACCTGCACACGCATACCGTTGCTTCGGACGGCAGCGCGCCGATCGCGCAGATGGCCGCGGTCGCGGCGGGCCTGGGTTATGACTACCTGGCCATCACCGATCACTCGCCCCGGCTCCGGGTGGCCAACGGGCTGTCGGCCGAGCGCCTGGCCGCGCAACTGGACGAGATCGACGCGTTCAACCGCGAGGCTCCGCTCCGGGTGCTGAAGGGGATTGAGGTCGACATCCTGGTCGACGGCCGGCTTGACCAGACCGCGGCGATGCTGCAACGACTCGAAGTGGTGGTGGCCAGCGTCCATTCGGAACTGCGGATGCCGTCCGACCAACTCACCCGCCGGATGGTCGCGGCCGTCGCCCACCCGCGCACGAACATCCTCGGCCATTGCACCGGCCGGCTCATCACCGGTTCGCGCGGCACTCGCCCGTCAAGCCAGTTCGATGCCGAGATCGTCTTCGAAGCCTGCCGCCAGTTCAACGTCGCGGTCGAGATCAACTCTCGTCCCGAACGCACCGATCCGCCGGACGAGCTACTGGAAGTTGCGGTGGCTACCGGTTGCGTGTTCGCGATCGACTCCGACGCCCACGCGCCTGGCCAACTGGAGTTCCCGGCCTACGGCGCGGCCCGCGCGGAAGCGGCCGGGATCCCCCCCGAGCGCATCGTGAACACCTGGCCGGTGGCCGAGCTGCTGGCCTGGACGCGAGGCTGAGCCCGACAGATTGCCCGCTCTAATGCTGGATCGCGGATGGCGCTGTCCACGGTTACTCCCGGTAGGGTCGGGATGGCGCAACGATCTTGTGCAAGAAAAGAGAGGCACAGCTGTGGCAAGTCGTAACTCTGTCGGCCCGATCCTGAACGGACTGCCGACGAACCTGCCGGACATCGACTCCGACGAGACCGCCGAATGGCTGGAGTCCCTCGACCAGATGATCGAGCAGGACGGCCGCAACCGCGCTCGGTACGTGATGCTGCGGCTGCTCGAACGGGCTCGCAACCAGAACCTCGGTCTGCCTTCGCTGACTGCCACCGATTATGTGAACACCATTCCGCCGGAGCGTGAGCCCTGGTATCCCGGCGACGTCGAACTGGAGCGCAAGTTCCGCCGTCTGGCTCGCTGGAACGCCGCGATCATGGTGCACCGCGCCCAGCGTCCGGGCGTCGGCGTCGGCGGCCACATCTCGTCCTACGCGTCGTCCGCGACCCTGTACGAGGTGGGCTTCAACCACTTCTTCCGCGGCCAGGACCACCCGGGCGGCGGCGACCAGGTGTTCTTCCAGGGCCACGCCAGCCCCGGCATGTACGCCCGCGCCTTCCTCGAGGGGCGTCTGGACGAGAACGACCTGAACGGCTTCCGCCAGGAGAAGAGCCACATCGTCGACGGCCGCGTGCGCGCGCTGCCGTCCTACCCGCACCCGCGGCAGATGCCCGACTTCTGGCAGTTCCCGACCGTGTCGATGGGCCTGGGCCCGATCGCGGCCATCTACCAGGCGCAGTTCAACAAGTACCTGCACAATCGCGGCTTGAAGGACACCGCGCAGCAGCGGGTGTGGGCCTTCCTCGGCGACGGCGAGATGGACGAGGTGGAGAGCCGTGGCGCCCTGCAGCTGGCCGGCTACGAAGGCCTGGACAACCTCACCTTCGTGGTCAACTGCAACCTGCAGCGCCTCGACGGCCCGGTGCGCGGCAACGGCAAGATCAT
>JAKOQD010000003.1 GCA_029778515.1 Actinomycetes bacterium | reverse complement strand
GTCGAACCAGACCAGCGCGCGGGTCAGGTACTGGCCGGGCCGCATGAACACCGTCTCGTTGAACGCGTCACCGTACAGGTCATTGCGGGCGGCAACCGTCAGCGGCGAAACCGACTCGGGAGCGGTGAGCGGGACGTCCCGGCGGTACTGCTGGAACGCCAGCAGCGCACCGGCGATCACGAGCAGCAGCGTGCCACCGCTGATCACCCACGAGGGCAATGGCGGCTCCGGGTGCTCGAAACCGGTGACCGGCTCCAGCCAGCTCTCGAGCCAGCCGTTGTACGCCAGCACGAAGCCGCTGACCGCGCTCAGGATCCCCAGGATGATCAGCGGGATCGTCATCACCGACGGCGACTCGTGGGGGTGCACGTCGTCGGTCCAGCGCTTCTTGCCCAGAAACGTCATCGTGAACAGCCGGGTCATGTAGAAGGCCGTGATCGCCGCACCGAGGGCCGCTGCGATGCCGGCGATCCAGCTCTGCTGGAAGGCGGCCTCGATGATCTTGTCCTTGGAGTAGAACCCGGAGAACGGCGGGATGCCCATGATCGCCAGCCAGCCCGCTGCGAACGTCACGAACGTGACCGCCATGACAGCGCGGATCGCGCCGAACCTGCGCATGTTCTCCTGGTTGTTGAACGAGTGCATCACCGAACCGGCGCCGAGGAACATGTTGGCTTTGAAGAAGCCGTGGTTCAACAGGTGGAAGATCGCGAACACGTACCCGATCGGGCCGAGGCCCGCGCCGAGCATCATGTAGCCGATCTGCGACATCGTAGAGCCGGCCAGCACCTTCTTGATCTCGTCCTTGGCCAAACCGATGATCGCACCGAAGATCAGCGTTACGGTTCCGACGATGATCACCGCGACCTGCGCGGTCGGGGCGGC
Organism: Actinomycetes bacterium; assembly: GCA_029778515.1. The sequence goes on along the minus strand of JAKOQD010000003.1, from coordinate 3,146 downwards.
GTCGAAGACGACGTTGGACCGCACGATCAGGTAGACACCTGCGGTGACCATCGTGGCCGCGTGGATCAGGGCCGACACCGGGGTCGGACCCTCCATGGCGTCGAGTAGCCAGGACTGCAGCGGCACCTGTGCGGACTTACCGCAGGCGGCCAGCAACAGCAGCAGGCCGATCCAGGTGAGGTCGCTCTGTTGCGCGTCGCCGACCTGGGAGAAGACCTCGGGGAACGTGACCGTACCGAACGTCACGAAGATCAGCATGATCGCGATGGACAGTCCGAAGTCGCCGACGCGGTTCACCACAAAGGCCTTCTTGGCCGCCACGGCCGCGCTGTTCTTGTACTGCCAGAAGCCGATCAGCAGGTAGGACGCCAGACCGACGCCCTCCCATCCGACGTACAACAGCAGGTAGTTATCAGCCAGGACCAGCAGCAGCATGGCGGCGACGAAGAGGTTCAGATAGCCGAAGAACAGCCGCCGTTTCGGGTCCTCTTTCATGTACCCGATGGAGTAGATGTGGATCAGCGAGCCGACACCGGTGATGAGCAGCACGAACGTCAGCGACAGGGTGTCGAGCTGCAGCCCGACGTTGGCGCGGAAGTCACCGACGATCACCCAGTCCCACAGGTGTTGGATGACGCCGCGCTCCTCGCTGGGTTTGGCGAGCAGACCCAGCCACATCGCGACCGCGATCACGAACGAACCGATCGGCAGCAGCGTGGCCAGGTAGTGACCCCAGGCATTGGTGCGGTTGCCGAACACCAGCAGGAACGCCGCGCCGGCCAGCGGCAGCGCGATCAGCAGCCAGAGGTAGGTGAATACGCCCTCCGCCGGGGCATACGTGATGGTCGGCGCGGCGGACGCCAGGATCGAGGTTGTCATTTAGAACCTCAGCAGACTGGGCTCGTCCACCGACGCGCTGCGGCGGGTGCGGAAGATGGCCACGATGATCGCCAGGCCCACCACGACCTCGGCGGCGGCGACCACCATGGTGAAGAACGCGAACACCTGACCGTCGAGATTGCCGTGCATCCGGGCGAACGCGACGAACGCCAGGTTCGAGGCGTTGAGCATCAGCTCCACGCACATGAACACCACGATCGCGTTGCGGCGGAACATCATGCCGAACGCACCGAGACTGAACAGGACCGCCGCCAGGGCGATGTAGTGATCGGTCGTCACGATTCCTCCCCGGGGATTTCCTCGATCGTCTGACCGACCTCGTCGACGACGACGCTGGTTCCAGCGGCCACGTCCTCGACCTCGGTGACGTCGATCCGGTCCACCTCGCTGTGCCGCAGTGCCATAGGCCGAGGCACCGAGAGTTCGGAGGCGGAACCGTCGGGCAGCAGGGCGGGGGTGTCCACGGCGTTGTGCCGGGCGTAGACACCGGGTGGCGGCAGCGGGCTCGGGTGGTCGCTGCGGAAGCGCGCCGTCGAGAGGTCACGTTGGCTGGGAAGCGGTGTGTGGTGTTCGCGGTGGGTCAGGATCATCGCACCCAGCGCAGCGGTGATGAGCAGCGCCGAGGTGACCTCGAACGCGAACACGTACTTGGTGAACAGCAGTTCGGCGATTCCCTGCACGTTGCCACCGCGGGCGGCGTTCGCCTCGGCCAGGGAGCCGGCCGGCATGCCGGAGGTGCCGTTGCCGAGCAGGCCGATCAGCAGGATGCCGAAGCCGAGACCGAACAGGATCGCCGCGGCCCGCTGCCCCTTCACGGTCTCGATCAACGAGTCCGAGGAGTCCACGCCGACCACCATCAGCACGAACAGGAACAGCATCATGATGGCGCCGGTGTAGACGATCACCTGCACCATTCCCAGGAACGGTGCCGAGAGGCTGACGTACAGGACGGCCAGGTTGATCATCGTCATGGCCAGGAACAGCGCACTGTGGACGGCCTTGCGGGAGAACAGCATCCCGAGCGCGCCGAGTACGGCCAGCGCACCGCAGATCCAGAACACCGCCGCCTCCCCGGTGTTCTGTGCGGCCAGCGTTGCGGTCACGTGGCGCTCCCTTCGACCGCGTCCTTCAGCGGTTCACCGGACCCGGTGACCCGCCCCTCGTAGTAGTCCTTCTCGGTCGCGCCGTCGACCATGTCGTGCGGCGGGGCGATCATGCCGGGCTGCAAGGGCGCGAGCAGATCCTGCTTCTCGTAGATCAGCCGCTGCCGGTCGTCGTCGGCGAGTTCGAACTCGTGGATCATCGTGAGCGCCCGGGTCGGGCAGGCCTCGATGCACAGCCCGCAGCCGATGCAGCGCAGGTAGTTGATTTGGTAAACCCGGCCGTACCGCTCCCCCGGCGAGAAGCGGCCCTCGGCAGTGTTGTCCGCGCCCTGCACGAAGATCGCGTCGGCCGGGCAGGCCCATGCGCACAACTCGCAGCCGATGCACTTCTCCAAGCCATCGGGGTGGCGGTTGAGCTGGTGCCGGCCGTGGTAGCGCGGCTTGGGCGGGACCTTCTCCTCGGGGTACTGCTCGGTCACCTTCTTGCGGAACATCGTCGCGAAGGTGGTCGAGAACCCCTTCACGACGGGTGCGATCTCAGGCATCGCGCGGCTCCTGTTCCACTGCAGGAACCGTGATCGGTTCCAGCAGTTCCTGACCGGGCATCGGGGGCACGGGGTGGCCGCCGGCGAACGGGTCGACGGATTGGGCGAAGCTGGCCTCCGCGGCCTCCTGGGCTTCTGCCCGGCGGTCGCGCCGGATTTGCGCCGCGTAGGACGCGACGATCAGCAGCAGCACCGCGAACGACACCGCCACCAGCACCTTCATGACGTCGTTGCCCTCCGGACCGAGGTTGTAGCGGGCGATGGCCACGACGATGATCCAGGCCAACGACACCGGGATCAGTACCTTCCAGCCGAAGCGCATGAACTGGTCGTAGCGCAGCCGCGGCAGGGTGCCGCGCAGCCAGATGAAGACGAAGATGAACACGAACACCTTCATCAGGAACCACAGCATCGGCCACCACCCGCTGTTGGCGCCCTCCCAGATCGAGATCGGCCATGGCGCCCGCCAACCGCCCAGGAACAGCGTCGTGGCTAGCGCAGAGACCGTGACCATGTTGATGTACTCGGCCAGGAAGAACATCGCGAACTTCAGCGACGAGTACTCGGTGTGGAAGCCGCCGACGAGTTCGCCTTCGGC
>JAKOQD010000177.1 GCA_029778515.1 Actinomycetes bacterium | reverse complement strand
GGTGCCCTGATCCGAGTGACCGCGTTCGCGAGCCTGAATCGCCAGGAGGTGGACCTGGCCCTGGCTGAGATCGTGCTGCGGGATCTCATCCCCGAGGGCGGCGAGACTCAAATCTCGTCGACCGCGATCATGACCCACGTCGCCGACTACTTCTCGATCTCGGTCGAAGAACTGTGTGGCCAGAGCCGGACGCACGTGCTCGTGACCGCCCGCCAGATCGCGATGTACCTGTGCCGCGAGATGACCGACCTGTCGCTGCCGAAGATCGGCCAGCTGTTCGGCGGCCGCGACCACACCACGGTGATGCACGCCGACCGGAAGATCCGCCAGCTCCTCCGTGAGCGCCGCAGCGTCTTCAACCAGATCACCGAGCTGACCAACCGCATCAAGCAGTCGCCGCTGCGCTGACCACCCTGGCCACGCCCAGGATCTAGGGACCCGCCCCGGGCTAGGGGACAGACCGAAGTCCACACCTCACAGTCGTTCACCGCAGCGTCCGCACGCCTCTTCCTGCGCCCATTCCCGGCAACCAAGTCCGCTATGAGCTCCAGATTTCGGGTTGAGCGCTCTTCGACCCGCTCAAGGGTCTCCATAGGCTCAATTTTCCCGGTTCAAAACCTGAAGCGCTCTGCCCACAACCCGCTCCCGCGGGCGAAGTCCGCTGTGCACCGCTGTGGATATGTCTGGGGACGAAGCCCCCTACTTGTGAATTCCCAAAACGCAGGCTGAGAGTATCCGCAAATCCTCCCCGTGTAGTTCTCTGTTATCCACAGGGTCATGCAGACCGCGACTCGCGATGTGGGTGGGGCTGACGCGAGTTGTCCACCGAATCCACAGCCGCTACTACGAGGACGAATTGATAGATCTCCAATGAACTTCAAAGTCGGCGGATGCACAGCTGGGGAAACACGTCACCAAACCCCGAAGCCAGAGCCTGCGTCGATATGATCTACTGACCCACGCGTGTGAGCACAGAGGGAGCAACAGTGAAGATCCGTCTCGACCGCGACGTCCTGGCTGAGGCCGTGCAGTGGGCTGCGCGCAGCCTGCCCACCCGTCCTAGCGTCCCAATCCTGGCCGGATTGCTGGTCAAGGCCAGTGGTAACCAGGTCGTGATGAGCAGCTTCGACTACGAGACGTCGGCGAAGATCACGGTCAACGCGGAGGTCACCGACGACGGCGTGGCGCTCGTTTCCGGCCGGCTGCTGGCCGATATCGCGCGTTCGTTGCCGAACAAGCCGGTCGACATCACCGCCGACGAGACCAAGATGGAACTGGTCTGCGGCACCGCCCGGTTCACCCTGCAGACCCTTCCGGTCGCCGACTACCCGGCGCTGCCGGAGATGCCTGAAGCCACCGGCGCGATCTTGAGTGACGAGTTCGCCAAGGCGGTGGGCCAGGTCGTGGTCGCAGCTGGACGCGATGAGTTGCTGCCCGTGTTCACCGGCGTCCGCATGGAGATTGAGGGCGAGACCCTCTCCCTACTGGCCACAGACCGCTATCGCATGGCGTTGAAGGAGCTCGACTGGAACCCGCGCAGCAGCGGCGGTGAGGGTGCGGCGCTGGTGCCGGCCCGCGTCCTGGCCGAGACCGCGAAGTCGATGACCGCCGGCGAGCAGGTCACGCTGAGCCTCTCGTCCGCCGCGACCGGCGACGGGCTGATCGGCTTCGAGGGCACCGGGACGGCCGGCGTCCGCCAGATCACCACCCGGCTGCTGGACGGCGAGTTCCCGAAGGTGCGGCACCTGATGAACGTGCAGGCAGCGGTCAGCGTCCGCGCCAACACCGCGGAGGTGATCGCTGCCGTGAAGCGCGTGGGCCTGGTGGCTGAGCGCAACACGTCCCTGCGCATGCTGATCGCGGAGGGTTCGATCACCCTCGAGGCGGCCACCGGCGACCAGGCGCAGGCAGTAGAGGCCCTGGAGGCCGTGGTCGAAGACGTCAGCGGCACCGGGCTTGCGATGACTGCTGCCGGCTTCAACCCGCACTACCTGCAGGACGCGCTCTCGGCGCTGGACAGCCCGTACGTGCAGTTCTCGTTCACCCAGCCCGGCAAGCCCTGCCTGCTCACCGGCCTGAACGAACTGGACGGCGAGCCGAATGCCGACTACAAGCACGTCATCATGCTGATGCGCCTGCCGGCGTGACCTTAGCGTCCGGTCAATCATCCCCGCAGTCTCAGGTCAGTCATCGCCGCATGTCTCTGGTTGGTCATCCCGGCGCAGGCCGGGATCTCAAAAACCTTGAGCACATCGGCTCCTGGGGGTGATCGAAGATGTTCGTCACCCATCTGAGCATCGCTGACTTCCGTTCCTACCAGCTGGCCGACGTGCCGCTCGAGCCCGGCGTGACCGTGTTGACTGGTGCGAACGGCCAAGGCAAGACAAACCTGATCGAAGCGGTCGAGTTCCTGGCGACGCTCGGATCGCACCGAGTGGCTTCCGAGGCGCCGCTGGTCCGAGCCGGGGCCGAGCGTTCGATCGTCCGGGCGCGGGTGCAGGCCGGCTTGGACGATGCGCGCAGCCTGCTGCTTGAGATCGAGATCATCCCCGGACGGGCCAACAAGGCTTCACTTAACCGCTCCCCGCTGCGGCGGCCGCGCGATCTGCTCGGCGCGCTGCGGGTGGTGCTGTTCTCGCCGGAGGACCTGGCGATCGTCAAGGGGGATCCGAGCGAGCGCCGCCGGTTCATCGACGAGTTACTGGTGGCGCGCTGGCCGCGGCTGGCCGGGGTGCGGGCGGACTACGACCGGGTGCTAAAGCAGCGTTCCACCTTGTTGAAGTCACTTTCCGCACGCGGCCCGCGGGCGCTGACCGAAGAGGTCGAGTTCACCCTTGAGGTCTGGGACGGGCAACTGGCCGCGCTCGGCGCCGAGATCGTTGCGGCTCGGCTGACCACACTGGCCGAGCTGGGTCCGTTGCTCGCGTCCGCTTACGCCGACATAGCGCCGACGAACAATTTGGCCGCGGTGGCGTACAGATCGTCCGCTCTGGACGCCGCCGAGCCGCGTGCCGAGGCCACTCCTTCCGACACCATCCCAACCACCGCCGAACTGACCGAGTTGCTCACCGCCAAGATGAAGGCGCGCCGCAACGAGGAGATCGCTCGCGGCCTGTGCCTGGTCGGACCTCATCGCGACGACCTGACGCTCACGCTCGGCGACCTGCCGACGAAGGGGTACGCGTCCCACGGCGAGTCCTGGTCGACCGCGTTGGCGCTGCGGTTGGCCAGTTTCGGGCTGCTGCAGGCGGACGGGGTTGTGCCGGTGCTGATCCTGGACGATGTGTTCGCTGAACTTGACGAAACCCGTCGCGCCCGGCTGGCGGAACTGATCGCCGGCGCCGAGCAGGTGCTGATCACCGCTGCGGTGGCCGCCGACGTCCCGTCTGCGCTGCAGGGCAGGCGCTTCATCGTGGCGGGCGGCACCGTGGTTGCAGAAGCCCCGGCGGCTGACGAATGACCGAGACTCCCGAACACGACCCGCAGGGCACCGACCTGGCCAAGCAGATTGCGCGCGCGGCCCGGGGCACGACCCCGAAGCCTCCGCAGCGCAAACGCCGTCCGGTCTCGCCCACCGACGAGCCCACTCCGCTAGGCGACATCCTCAAGGAGGTCATCGACGCCCAGGGCTGGACGCGCGAGGTCAACGTCCACCAACTACTGGCTCGCTGGCCCGAGCTGGTCGGAGCGGTGAACGCCGAGCACTCGACCCCAACGGGCTATGCCGACACCGTGCTCACAGTCCGCGCGGACTCGTCCACCTGGGCCAGCTCGCTGCGCCTGATCGCCCCGCAGTTGGTGGCCCGGCTGAACGAACAGCTCGGCCAGGGCACGGTCACTAGGGTCAACGTCGTCGGCCCCGAGGCGCCCAGCTGGAAGAAGGGCCGTCGTTCTGTCCCCGGCCGTGGCCCGCGCGACACCTATGGCTAGCCGCTTCCGACCTACGAACGCGGATTGGTCTAGGTTTCGGGGCCCGGTCTGGATTCCGAGGTTGGCGGGGCGGTGGGGCTCGGTCAGGACGCGGCGGCGCGTGCGGCTTCGGCCTCGCTGAACGCCTCGCGGACCTCGTCCAGGATGCCCTGCATTGCGATCCGCGCAGCCTCCGGGTCGCCCCTGAACACGGCCTCGGCTACAGCCTCGTGTCCGGCGAGGGCTTCGGGCTTTGGCTGGGCCGGCATCAGGCCGAGCTCGGTGCGTCCCTGCAGTACGACCGCGACCAGGTCGCTCAGTGCGGCGAACAGCTCGTTGCCGCACGACTTCAGCAGCCGGCTGTGGAACTCGATGTCGAACTTCATGAACTCGTGCAGCTGCCCGGCTTCGCCGGTGCGCCGCATCTCCGCGGCCAGCGGCAGTAGCCGCGCCCTGGTGTGGATGGACGCGAATCGAGCCGCGCTCTCCGCGGCCGCCGGCTCGACGGCGAGGCGTAACTGGGTGAGCGAGTAGATCTGTTCTTCGCGACGTGAGGAGTGCAGTCGCCAGTCGATGAGCAGTGGGTTGAGCACGCTCCACTCCGACATCGGTCGAGCCACCAGCCCGAATCGGCGCCGGGTGCGCACCAGACCCATGGCCTCAAGCTGACGGGAGACCTCGCGGGCGACCGTCCGGGAGACGCCGAAACGCGACTGCAGGTCCTCCAGCGTCCGCGCCGCTTCGAGGGGCCAGGCACCGTCGATGATCTCCAGCCCCAGCTCACGCGCGATTGCGTGGTGCATGGGTGAGGTGGATTCGGCCGAATCCTCGCTCATCAAGCCTCCTAGTCAGCGTCGGGGTAAGCATATCCAAACCACGGCACGGACTACCTTTCAGGGAAGAAATAATCCGATTCTCTTGATTGAGAGTACTTATGTAGGTTAAGGTCATCTCACTGACCGCGCCGCTGCGATCAGTAGAGGAGAGGTCAACGATGACGAACACCCATCTGGTGATCATGGGCGTGGCAGGCTGCGGCAAGTCGTCCGTCGCCGAAGCGCTGCACAAACAGCTCGGCTGGATCGTGGCGGAAGGCGATGACTTCCACCCCCAGGCCAACATCGCGAAGATGAGCTCGGGCACGCCGCTGAACGACGACGACCGCTGGCCCTGGCTGGATTTGATCGCCGAATGGACGGCCACCCAGGACGCGTCCGGACGATCCACGATCGTCACCTGCTCAGCACTTCGCCGCGCCTACCGCGATCGGCTGCGCACAGCTCCCGGACGGACCGTGTTCCTGCACCTGGTCGGTACCCCCGAACTACTCGCCGAACGTCTGGCCGGCCGCACCGACCACTTCATGCCAGCGTCGCTACTGCCGTCCCAGCTGGCAACTCTCGAAGCCCTCGAAGCCGACGAGGCAGGCTTCGCTGCCGACATCGACCGTCCGGTCGAAGCGATCGCCAATGCCGCGCTCGCCGAACTCCACCTCAACCCGTCCGACAAGTCCCACCACTAGACAACGGAGTCGTCAATGACCACACCACTAATCCTGGCCGCTCTCGGCGGCATCGCGACGATCGTCGTACTGATCGTCTGGCTGAAAGTTCACCCCTTCCTCTCGCTGATGGCCGGTTCCGCCGTGATGGCGATCTTCGCCGGCGTCCCCTACCCCGACCTCTTCAAGAGCTTCACCGCTGGGCTCGGGTCGACGCTTTCCGGCGTGGGCCTGCTGATCATCCTCGGCGCGATCATCGGCACCCTGCTGGTCTCCTCCGGCGGCGCGGACGTGATCGTCGACACGATCCTCGCGAAAACCCCGCTGCAACGGCTGCCGTGGGCGATGGCGTTGATCGCCTTCGTCGTCGGCATTCCGCTGTTCTTCGAGGTCGGCGTGGTCATCCTGATCCCGGTCGTGATGTTTGCCGCTCGCCGTGCCAACCTTCCGGTGGTGCTGCTGGGCATCCCGGCACTGGCCGGCCTGTCGGCCCTGCACGGGCTGGTGCCGCCGCACCCCGGCCCGCTGATCGCGATCGACGCCCTCGGCGCCAACCTCGGCCTGACCCTCGGTCTCGGCCTGCTCGTGGCAATCCCATGTGTGATCATCGCCGGCCCGCTGCTCGGCAAGGTGATGGCGAAATGGGTGCCGATCGAGGCGCGCTCCGACCTGCTGGGCTCCGGCGGACCGGCGGAAGGTGCCAAGCGGCCCAGCTTCGGCGCCGCGCTGACCGTCGTCCTGCTGCCGGTGATCCTGATGCTGGCGCGCACCGTGGTGGAAATGACCGGCGCCGAGGAGAACCCGTTCGGTGCCGCCCTGGTTTTCGTCGGCACCCCGCTGATCGCGTTGACGATCACCACCATCGCGGCCATGTTCATGCTCGGCTTCCTGCTCTCGAAGACTCGGGACGAAGTGAGCAAACTGGTCGGCTCGGCCTTCGGTCCGATCGCTGGCATCCTGCTGATCGTCGGCGCCGGCGGTGGCTTCAAGCAGACCCTGGTCGACTCCGGCATCGCGGACGTGATCGCCAAGGGCCTGGCGGACGCGGCCCTGCCGCCGCTGCTGGCTGGCTGGATCGTGGCCGTGCTGATCCGCCTCGCCACCGGTTCCGCGACCGTCGCCACCATCACCGCGTCCGGCATCATGGCGCCGCTGGCCGCCGGCCTGCCGCCGACGCACGCCGCCTTGATGGTGCTGGCGATCGGGGCCGGCTCGGTGTTCCTCAGCCACGTCAACGACGCCGGCTTCTGGATGGTGAAGGAGTACTTCGGCATGTCGGTCGGCCAGACCTTCAAGACCTGGTCGCTGATGGAGACCGTGCTGTCGGTGACCGGCCTGGCCGGCGTGATGCTGCTTAGCCTGGTGGTCTGATGTCCCCCAGTCCTGCACCGGCTGTCGTCGCCGAGGTGACCGAGCGAATCCGGCGGCGCAGCCGAGCCGGACGGCGGGCCTACCTCGATCGGATCCACGCGGACGCCGAGCGGGCCGACTCCCGGACGCGGCTGAGCTGCGCGAACCTCGCGCACGCTTTCGCCGCCTCCCCGGAATCGGAGCGGCTCGCCGTGCTCAAGGCCGCCCGGCCGAATCTCGGGATCGTCACCGCTTACAACGACGTCCTCTCCGCGCACCGTCCGTACGAGGACTATCCGGCCGTGATCCGGGACGAGGCCCGCCGCGGCGGCGCCTCGGCCCAGGTCGCCGGCGGCACCCCGGCGATGTGCGACGGGGTGACCCAGGGCACTGTGGGTATGGAGTTGTCGTTGTTCAGCCGGGACGTGATCGCGATGAGCACGGCGATCGCGCTCAGCCACGACGTGTACGACGCGGCCCTGCTGATGGGCATCTGCGACAAGATCGTGCCGGGAATGCTGATCGGCGCCCTCTCCGCGGGCCACGTCCCCTGTGTCTTCGTCCCCGCCGGGCCGATGGGGAGCGGCATCGCGAACGCGGCCAAGGCCAAAGTGCGCGAGGCCCACGTCCGGGGCGACGCGTCCCGCGACGAGCTATTGGCGGTCGAGCAACAGGCATACCACTCCGCCGGCACCTGCACCTTCTACGGCACCGCGAACTCGAACCAGGTGCTGCTGGAGGCCATGGGCCTGCACGTGCCCGGCGCGGCGTTCGTGCCGCCGTACTCGCCGCTGCGGGATGCACTCACCCGGCAGGCCGTGCGGACGGCGTTGCAGGTGCGGGCCGGTGGTGACCGGTTCACTCCGATCGGGGAGTTGGTGGACGAGCGGTCGATCGTGAACGCACTGGTCACACTGCTGGCCACCGGCGGCTCGACCAACCACCTGATTCACTGGGTGGCCGTAGCGCGTGCGGCCGGCATCGTCTTCGACTGGAGCGATGTCGACCAATTGTCGGGGGTGGTACCGCTGCTGGCGCGGATCTATCCGAACGGCCAGGCCGATATCAACGACTTCGAGCGCGCCGGGGGCACCGGCTTCGTGCTGCGCGAGTTGCTCGACCTTGGCCTCCTGCACGCGGACGTGCCGACCGTCAACGCCGGCGGGCTGGCCGCGCAGGCGCTGCGTCCGGAACTTGTCGAGGGCGGGTTGCGGTTCGCCGCGCCACCAGCGGAAACACCGGACGCTGCGGTGCTGCGCGGTGGCGCCGACCCGTTCGACACCACCGGCGGCCTGGCACTAATCGCCGGCAATCTGGGCCGCGCGGTGATCAAGGTCGCCGCGGTGGCGCCCGAGCACCGGGTGATCGAGGCACCAGCCTTCGTCGCCGATTCCCAGGACGAGGTGGCGGCCGCCTTCCAGCGCGGCGATCTCGACCGCGATGTCTTGGTGGTCGTCCGCTTCCAGGGGCCGCGCGCGAACGGCATGCCCGAACTACACCGGCTCACCGCGATCCTCGGCGTCCTGCAGTCCGCCGGGCATCGGGTCGCCCTGGTGACCGACGGACGGATGTCCGGCGCTTCCGGACGGATCCCGGCAGCTATCCACCTGACCCCCGAAGCCGCGGCCGGTGGGCCGTGCGCGAAGCTGCGCACCGGGGACCTGATCCGGCTGGACGCGAACGCAGGCACCATCGATGTGCTGGCCGTAGACCTTGAGCAACGTACGCGGGCACGCTGGGACGGGCCGCATCCGCTGGGCCTTGGTCGCGACCTGTTCGCCGGCATGCGGGCCAGTGTGACCGGCGCCGAACAGGGCGCCTGCAGCTGGCTGCCCTTCACCGACGATCTCGACCCAGCCGCTGCAGACAACACGACCTACCGACGGGATTTGGTGACGCAATGACGCATGAACCCTGGTCCGGACATGGACCGATCATTCCGGTGCTGGTGATCGAGGACGCCGGCATCGCCGTCGACCTGGCTCGAGCGCTGGTCGCGGGCGGCCTGTCAGCGCTCGAGGTGACCCTGCGGACGCCGGCCGCTCCGCACGCCATCGCAGCCATCGCCGCGGAGGTGCCAGAGGCCACCGTGGGCGCCGGTACCCTCCGGCTGCCGGCCGACGCGGCGCTGGCCAAGGACGCGGGCGCCACCTTCGCGGTCTCGCCGGGCTACACCCAGGACTTGGGCGCCGCCTGCCGGGAAGCGGGTCTGCCGCTGCTGCCCGGCGTTGCGACCGCGTCCGAATTGTTGCTGGCCTACGCGGACGGCCACCGGTTCTGCAAGTTCTTTCCCGCGGTGGCTGCGGGTGGCGTCCCGGTTCTGAAAGCCCTAGCCGGACCATTTCCGGACGTATCGTTCTGCCCGACCGGCGGCATCACCGAAGCCACCGCACCGGACTTCCTCGCGCTCGCTACTGTGCCAGTCTGTGGCGGCACTTGGCTGACGCCTGCTGAACTGGTTACCACCCGTGACTGGACGGGTATCACCGAACTGGCCCGGCGCGCCGCGGCGCTCGGACGAGAGGGGACATCATGCAGCTAGGAATGATCGGCCTCGGCAAGATGGGCCACAACATGGCGGAACGCCTTCGCCGTGCCGGCCACGAGGTGATCGGCTACGACCGTAATCCGGCGGTCTCCGAGACCACCGACCTGGCCGAGCTGGTCGACCGGCTGGCCGGTCCGCGGGTGTTGTGGTTGATGGTCCCTGCCGGTGCGCCCACCCAGGCCACCGTCGCCGAACTTGCTGAGTTGCTCGGAGCCGGGGACGTGGTCATCGACGGCGGCAACTCCTACTACAAGGACGACGCGATCAACTCCGCCCTGCTGGCCGAGCATGGCGTCGGCTACCTCGACTGTGGGGTGTCCGGCGGCGTGTGGGGTCTTGAGAACGGCTACGGCCTGATGGTCGGCGGTGAAGCGGGCGAGGTGGCCAGGGTGATGCCGATCTTCGACGCGCTGCGTCCGGACGGCCCGCGGGACGAGGGTTTCGTCCACGCTGGCGCGGTGGGCGCCGGGCACTACGCCAAGATGGTGCACAACGGCATCGAGTACGGCCTGATGCATGCCTACGCCGAGGGCTGGGAGCTGCTGGAGACAAATGGCACGGTGACCGACGTGGCCGGCTGCTTCAAGGCGTGGACGCGGGGCACGGTCGTCCGCTCCTGGCTGCTCGACCTGCTGGTCAAGGCGCTTGAGGAGAACCCGGGCCTGGCCGACGTGGACGAGTACACCACTGATTCGGGCGAGGGCCGGTGGACGCTGCAGGAGGCGATCGACAACGCGGTGCCGATGCCGGTGCTGGCCGCGTCCCTGTTCGCCCGGTTCTCGTCCAGGCAGCCGAACAGCCCGAGCATGCAGATGGTGTCGGCGCTGCGCGGCCAGTTTGGCGGTCACGCGGTGGTGCACACGCCGCCACCGGCCTGATCCACTGGACCCGCACGGACGCGGACCCGTCCGCCGTCCAGCCCGTCCACTCCAACTTCGGGAGCGAAGTTGCGTTCGGCGGCGACGAGCAGCCAGTTCGGGCCGATTTGACCGCCTGCGGGGTCTGGACGCGTACCCGTCCTTGCGTGGGCCCCTGATCGGGGCTCGGAAACGTCACCGCTGGCCGCACAGGGCCAAATGCTGAGCGGGCGTGCCCCGAATTCTGGCCGGAATCCGCTAGACTCGGTTCGTTCCGGAGCGCGCCGCCAGCATCCTCGGCGGCGCTTGCCCATGTCTGAAGGGAAAGCCTGCGTGACTGACGAGCCGATCGTCGCTGCCATAACCGCTGCGGAAGCCGCACACGTAGCCGAAGGCAGCTACGACGCGTCCGCGATCACTGTCCTCGAAGGCCTGGACGCGGTACGCAAGCGTCCGGGCATGTACATCGGCTCGACCGGTGAGCGGGGCCTGCACCACCTGGTCTACGAGGTGGTGGACAACGCGGTGGACGAGGCACTGGCCGGCTACTGCGACAACATCATCGTGCGTCTGCTGGACGGTGGCGGCATCCAGGTGGTCGACAACGGCCGCGGCATCCCGGTCAAGGAACACCCAAAGGAGAAGATCTCCGCGCTAACCGTCGCGCTGACGATCCTGCACGCCGGCGGCAAGTTCGGCGACGGTGGCTACAAGGTGTCCGGCGGGCTGCACGGCGTGGGTGTCTCGGTGGTGAACGCGCTGAGCTCCAAGCTCACCGTCGACGTCAATCGCGACGGCTACCACTGGCGCCAGTCCTTCAGCCTCGGCGATCCGGACGCGCCGCTGGAGCAGCTGGAGCCCACCGAGGAGACCGGCACGACGGTCACCTTCTACGCCAGCCCGGAGATCTTCGAGACCACCAACTACTCCTACGAGACCCTGGCCACCCGCTTCCGCGAGATGGCGTTCCTCAACAAGGGCCTCAAGATCAACATCGTCGACGAGCGGACCCAGGAGTCCGACACCGACGACGATGACAACGACGACGTCGAGCAGCGCTCACAGACCTTCCAGTACACCGACGGCCTGATCGACTACGTGAAGTACCTGACCGGCAGCAAGGACACCATCCACGGCAGCGTCATCGCCATCGAGCAGGCCGCCGAGGAGCAGCGGATGAGCCTCGAAGTGGCGATGCAGTGGAACACGTCCTTCAACGAGAGCGTGCACACCTTCGCCAACACGATCAACACCCACGAGGGCGGCACCCACGAGGAGGGCTTCCGCGCCGCGCTGACCAACACGGTCAACAAGTGGGGTGAGACCTGGGGGATGATCAAGAAGCGCGAGGACCGGGTCTCCGGCGACGACATTCGTGAGGGCCTGACCGCGATCATCTCGGTGAAGCTGTCCGAGCCGCAGTTCGAGGGCCAGACCAAGACCAAGCTGGGCAACACCGAGGCACGTTCATTCGTGCAGAAGGTGGTCAACGACCTGCTCGGTGACTGGTTCGAGAAGAACCCTGCCGACGGCAAGGACATCGTCCGCAAGAGCCAGGCCGCTGCCAGCGCCCGGGTAGCTGCCCGCAAGGCCCGCGACCTGGCCCGCAGCCGCAAGGGCCTGCTAAACAAGGGCCAGTACGGCAAGCTCTCCGACTGCTCGTCCACCGAGCCGAAGGAGTGCGAGGTGTTCATCGTCGAGGGCGACTCCGCCGGCGGCTCGGCGAAGGGCGGACGCGACCCCCGCACGCAGGCGATCCTGCCGATCCGCGGCAAGATCCTGAACGTCGAGAAGGCCCGGCTGGACAAGATCCTGCAGAACAAGGAGGTCGAGGCGATCTTCAACACCCTGGGCACCGGTGTGCAGGACGATTTCGACGTTGACAAGCTGCGATACCACAAGATCGTGTTGATGGCGGACGCGGACGTGGACGGCGCGCACATCCGCACGCTGTTGCTCACGCTGCTGTTCCGGTTCATGAAGCCGCTGATCAACGCCGGCCACATCTACCTGGCGCAGCCGCCGCTGTTCCGGCTGCGCTGGTCGAACGCCCCGCATGAGCTGGCCTACTCCGACGAGGAGCGGGACCGGCTGCGGGACACCGGGATCGAGGCCGGCAAGAAGCTGCCGAGCGTGAACCCGATCCAGCGCTACAAGGGCCTCGGCGAGATGAACGCCGAAGACCTGTGGGACACCACCATGGATCCGGACAAGCGCTCGCTGTTGCAGGTGACGCTGGAGGACGCCGCCGCCGCCGACCAGATGTTCTCGATCCTGATGGGTGAGGACGTCGAGCAGCGCCGCAGCTTCATTCAGCGCAACGCCAAGGACGTCCGCTTCCTCGACATCTGACCTTTGACGATGGCTGAGCTTGACGAAGCCCCGGACCACCCTTCGACAAGCTCAGGGATCGTTCCAGTACGAACAACTCTCGTAGGAGAACCCGAATGACCGACGGCCCCGACGAACCTACTGACGTCGAGCTCGAAACCGTCCCCGAGAATGACGCCCTTGCGCCGACCGAGGCGAAGACCGAGGAGATCGACCTACAGGTCGAGATCCAGCGGTCCTACCTCGACTACGCGATGAGCGTGATCGTGGGCCGGGCGCTGCCCGACGTCCGCGACGGGCTGAAGCCGGTGCACCGCCGCGTCCTGTATGCGATGTACGACGGCGGCTACCGTCCCGACCGCGGTTGGAACAAGTGCTCCCGCGTGGTCGGCGAAGTGATGGGTCTGTACCACCCGCACGGCGACTCGGCGATCTACGACACCCTGGTGCGGCTGGCGCAGCCGTGGGTGATGCGCGCGCCGCTGGTTTCCGGGCAGGGCAACTTCGGCTCGCCGGGTAACGACCCGGCCGCGGCGATGCGGTACACCGAGTGCAAGATGGCGCCGCTGTCGATGGAGATGGTCCGCGACATCACCGAGGACACCGTCGACTTCAAGCCGAACTACGACAACCGCGAGATGGAGCCGACCGTGCTGCCGGCGCGGTTCCCGAACCTGCTGGTGAACGGTTCGACCGGCATCGCGGTGGGCATGGCCACGAACATCCCGACGCACAACCTGCGCGAGGTCGCGTCCGCGGTGCAGTGGTCGCTGGAGCATCCCGAAGCGTCCAAGGAAGAGCTGCTCGAGGCCGCCATGGAGCGGGTGAAGGGCCCGGACTTCCCCAACGGCGCGCTGATCGTTGGCCGTAAGGGCATCGAGGACGCGTACCGCACCGGTCGCGGCTCGGTGATCATGCGGGCGGTCATCGACATCGAAGAGGACAAGAACGGACGCACCCAGCTGGTGGTCACCGAGCTGCCGCACATGTGCAACCCGGACAATCTCGCGGTGAAGATCGCCGAGCTGGTCAACGCGGGCAAGCTGAGCGGGATCGCCGACATTCGCGACGACTCGTCCGCTCGTACCGGGCAGCGCCTGGTGATCCTGCTGAAGCGGGACGCCCAGCCGCGCGTGGTGATGAACAACCTGTACAAGCACACCCAGCTGCAGGACACGTTCGGCTGCAACATGCTGGCGCTGGTGGACGAGGTGCCGCGGACGCTGCGGTTGGACCAGTTCATCACGTACTGGGTGCGGCACCAGATTCAGGTGATCCAGCGGCGGACGGCGTTCCGGCTGAAGGAGGCCGAAGCAAAGGCGCACCTGGACCGCGGTCTGGTGAAGGCGCTGAACCGGCTGGACGAGGTGCTGGCGCTGATCCGGGCTTCCCGCACGGCGGACGCGGCCCGCGAGGGCCTGAAGGACCTGCTGGACATCGACGACGCGCAGGCGCTCTTCATCCTCGACCAGCAGCTGCGCCGGCTGGCCTCGATGGAAATCCAGCAGATCAACGAGCGCCTGGCAGCGCGTGAGATCGCGATCGCGGACCTGAAGGACATCCTGGCCAAGCCCGAGCGGCAGCGGCAGATCGTCAGCACCGAGTTGGCCGAGATCGTCGACAAGTACGGCGATGAGCGGCGGACGCGGATCATCGCGGCCGACGGCGACCTGTCGGACGAGGACTTCATTCCCGACGACGACATGGTGGTGACGATCACCCGCGGCGGGTACGCGAAGCGCACCCGCACCGACCTGTACCGGACGCAGAAGCGTGGCGGCAAGGGCGTCCGCGGGGCGACGCTGCGGGCGGACGACGAGGTCGACCACCTGTTCGCGACGACCAGCCACCACTGGATCCTGTTCTTCACCAACCTCGGCCGGGTGTACCGGGCGAAGGTGTGGCAGCTGCCGGAGGCCGGCCGGGACGCGAAGGGCGGCCACGTGGCCGGGCTGCTGAGCTTCCTGCCCGACGAGCGGATCGCCGAGGTACTGACGCTACGGGCCTACGACGATGCGCCGTACCTGCTGCTGGCTACGAAGAACGGCCTGGTGAAGAAGACCGAGCTGCGGGCGTACGACTCGCCGCGGCAGGCCGGCGTGATCGCGATTAACTTCCGCGACGCGGACGACGAGCTGATCGGTGCCTCGCTGTGTTCGCCGGTCGACGATGTGCTGTTGGTGTCGAAGAAGGGCCAGGCGATCCGGTTCGCGGCCGACGACGAGCAGTTGCGTCCGATGGGGAGGGCGACGTCCGGGGTGACCGG
>JAKOQD010000176.1 GCA_029778515.1 Actinomycetes bacterium | reverse complement strand
TGAGCATCAGCAACGGCATCGGCTGGAGCCCGGACGCCACCACGATGTACCTGAACGACTCCGGCACCGGCCTCACCTGGGCCTTCGACTACGACCCGATCGAGGGCGTCAGCGGACGCCGGGTCTTCGCCGAGGCTGGGGACGACGGCCTACCGGACGGACTGTGCGTGGACGCCGAGGGCGGGGTCTGGACGGCCCGCTACGGCGGCGGACGACTCAACCGCTACTCGCCGTCCGGGACTCTGGAGGCGGTCATCGAGGTGCCCGGGGTATCGAAGGTGACCGCCTGCTGTTTCGGCGGACCGGAACTGGACACGCTCTACCTCACCACTTCCCGGGAGAACCTGGACGCTGGCGCCGAGCCGGCGGCAGGCTCGGTGTTCGCGGTCGAGCCCGGTGTGGTCGGGCTGCCTGTCCTGGGGTTCGCGGGCTGAGGGGTACCGGGCAGTCCTACGTAGCACCCGGGTTCCTAGTCTAGAAGAGGCGAATCGGCACACCCGGTAACATCTCACCCTGGACGCACGAATAGCAGAGGCTCTTGGTCCTCACGGCGAGAGGGAAGTCCGCTTCAATGACCTTGCGACAAGTGCTGGAGATCATCCAGCGAAGGTGGCTCCTGGTCGCGCTCACAACGCTTGTTGTGCTGGGAAGTGCGGCGGCCTACCTTCAGTTGACTCCGGAAGTCTACAAATCGAGTTCGGTGGTGCGATATTCACTCACTGCCACCCGCATGTTCGACGGAGGGAGTGGCTACGCCGACACCGACCTAGACCTCGATCCGGATTTCCTCACTTCACCGGCCCTGATCGAGATCGCGAGCCCACTCACCAAGGATGAGCCGTCTGCGCTGCAGGCCGCCATCGATACCACCCTGGTGGAAGGTGTTCGCAGCAACCGACTGGAAATCGTGGCCATAGCTTCCAGCGCCGAGCAGGCTCAACTGCGCGCTCAAGTTGTCGCTCGGGTCTACGTCGACCACCTCGCCGCGCAGGTCAAGGCGACCCAGGAACGACTTCAGACCGAGTTGACGGAGGCGAAAGCCGAGCGCACCGAGGCGGTTCGACAAGCCACCAAGAAGCCGAACGATCCGGTTGCCAGACAGCGCCTGGAAACGGCGCTGGGAAATGTGTCCATCATCGAGGACGGTCTGGTGTCCATTGCCAACAGCGGACCTCCGGCCTCAATCCTTCAGTCCGCACTGCCGGGTGATCGAACCGGCACGGACGCTCTGACGGTGCTCCTAATCGGCCTCGCCAGCGGGCTTCTCGCCGGCGCGGGAATCGCCCTCATCCGGGACCTCTTCGACGACCGTCTCCGTGGCGCGGTAGCGGCTGACGACGACCTCGGCATCCCGGTGCTGGCCGAGTTGACGCGAATCCCGCGACGGCACCGGTACGACCGCACTCTGCCCACGACCACTACTCGGTCAGCACCCTTCCATGAGGGCATTCGCGCGCTCCGAACGTCCCTGAACGTGCTCTACCCCGAGCCGCACAGCGCAATCGCCATCACCAGCGCTGAGCCGGGCGACGGCAAGAGCTTCATCACTGCGAACCTCGCGGTCTCGATGGCCCGTGGCGGACGATCGGTGATCGTGGTCGGCGCCGACCTGCGTCGCCCCACGCTCGACCATTACTTCGGGCTCGCGCCCACACGGGGCATCGCGGACGCAATCGTGGACGGCCTTGACGCGGCGAGTCTGGAGAAACTCCTGCAACCCACTGCCTACGAACGGCTGCGGGTGTTGTCGGCCGGGATCGCGCGGCGCGAGCCGGCTGATCTGCTGGCGGCCGACGCCTTCAAGCTGGTCGTACGGCAACTACGCCAGTTCGCGGACGTGGTGATCTTCGACACCCCGCCAGGGCTTGCACTCGCTGACGCGGCGGTGATCGGCGCTCAGGTCGATGGCACGGTCGTTGTGGCCGCGGCCAAGTCCACGACGCACCGCCGGCTGGCCGAGACCGTCCGGATCCTGGCCGGCAATGGCGTCGAGATCGCCGGTGCGGTGGTGAACCGTTCGCACAAGCGTGCCACCCGCGCCTACACCCACTACTACGGGACTACGCACCCCGAGGACGACTTCGACCAGGATCCCCTCGACGTGGCTCGCTTGGAAGCGCCGACTCCACCGACGTGGAAGCCTTCCCAGCAGCCCGAGTCCGCCGACGCGTCGCCGGCCACTCCGCCGGCCAGCCCGCGCTCGCCCGAACCGGACCAGAATCCCGACGCCGCCCAGGGGAGCCCTGCGCCCGGTCGCATTCCAGGGCGAGCTAAACCTGCGGCTCGGCCGGGAACCTAGCCGTTGTCGCGCGGAGCGCGAGCCCGGCTAAGGACGCGCTCCATGGCGACCACGCGATCGTCCCAGTCGGCAACGTCGAAGGGCCCGATCGATTCCGGCGGCCGCTGCAGGCGGTCAACCACGCCGGCCGGGAAGTCCCGCGCTTCGCAGATCGCCACCCCAGGCAGGCCCGCCAGCTGCCTGAAGCCGGCCACCGGCGTCGAGACGATCAGCCTCTGGGCGGCCTGATACTCGTACAACTTGATCGGGTCGAGGCTGTCGGTGAAGTCGTTGACCAGATGCGGCACGACGAGCACGTCGGCATGCTGTAGGTACGCCGGCAGGTCGCGATAGGGCCGCGAGCCGAGTAGGTGTACACCGGAGATGGCCGCCAGTCGGTCGGTGTTCTGGCTGCCGAGCGCGTTTGGGCCGACGAAGACCAGTTGCGCGCCGACACGGCTCAGTGCCTGGCCCAGTACCACGGCGAGGTCGACGTCGAGCCGGTCTTCGTGCAGGGTGCCGGCGTACAGGGCGATCTGACCTCGGGGCAGGTCTTCCGGGCGCGGCTGCGGATCGCGGTACCAGGCGAGGTTGACCGCGTTGGGCACGAGTTCGACCGGGCGCATGGCGCTCTTGGTTCGCTTCAGTTGCTCCGAGCACACCACGACCTCCCGGCAACCCTGCATCAGGATCGCCTCATTGGCCACGATGCGGTCGTGCTCCCGCTGGGGGCGGTCTGCGGCCACCCAGTCGTCGGTGATGTCATAGATCGCGGGCCAGTTGGTCGCGGCAACCAGTCCAGCCCATCCGGGGTCGTTCACCCAGAGCAGCGGCTTCCGCATCCCGATAGCCGCCGCAGCTTCGCGCACTCCCCGCTGCAGCAACAGGTCGGCCATTGGGCCGGCGGCCCGCGGGAGCCACTTGGTGAGTTCCAGCCGGTGCAGGCG
>JAKOQD010000175.1 GCA_029778515.1 Actinomycetes bacterium | reverse complement strand
GCCGGGAGCGTGGACAGGACCGCGGGTTCGGCGTCCGGGGTCCAGGCTGCGAGCGGGCGCACCGAAACGGTCAGTTCGGTAGGAGCCCACTCGATCAGCGGCTCGGCCTTCGCCGGCGTGCGCGCATAGACCGTAACCTCGCGAACGCCAAGTTCAGCCAGGGCCAGCAGGGCCGAGCGGGCGGTCGCCCCAGCGCCCAGGACGGCCGCGTGCGTCCATTCCGGCTGCCAGGAAGGCGTCAGTGCCGAAACCAGGCCAGCAACGTCGGTGTTGTCCGCCAGCCAGCCGCCGTCCGGCAGCCGCACCAGGGTGTTGCCCACTCCGGCCCGCCGCGCCCGGTCGGTCACCACCTCAGCCACCTCAAGACAAACGGTCTTCAGCGGCATGGTCAGGCTCAGGCCGCGCCAGCTGGCGTCCAGCCCCGAAAGGAACCCGGGTAACTCCGCGGCGACCAGTTCGAACCGGTCGTAGGTCCAGTCGGTCAGGCCCAGTGCGGCGTAGCCGGCCGTATGCAGCACCGGCGACAGCGAATGCGCGATCGGCGAACCGAGGACGGCGGCCCTCACCCCGCCAGCACCTCGCCGGCTATCTGCCCAGCCGCGCGCGCCGCGTCCACCGAAATCTCCTGGTGGGTGACCGCACGCAGGGTTCGCGACCCAACCGCGGACAACCCGACGCCGCGCGCGAGCACAGCCTGAATCACTTCGGCCGCGGCTCGCGCCCCCGCGTCCAGCACCACGATGTTGGTCTGCACCGCACCCACGTCCACGGCGTCCGGCGCCGACTCTGCCACCGCCGCCGCGAACGCCCTAGCCGCAACGTGATCCTCGGCCAACCGCGGCAGATGCTTGTCCAGCGCGTACTCCGCGGCCGCGGCCAGCACCCCGGCCTGCCGCCAGCCCCCACCCAGCCGCTTGCGCTGCGCCCGCGCCTTCGCGATGTTGGCGGCCGAGGACACCAGCATCGAGCCGACCGGCGCGCCCAGCCCCTTCGAAAAGCACACGTTCACGGTGTCGAACAGCCGTCCGTAGTCAGCCAGGGCCACCCCGGTGGCCACATGCGCGTTCCACAGTCGCGCGCCGTCGAGGTGCAAACCGACGCCCGCGTCCCGGCAAAGCCGGTTCACCTCGACCAGGGTGGAGTACGGCTGAACCGTGCCGCCGCCGAAGTTGTGGGTGTTCTCCAGCGCCACCGCGGCGGTCGAGACCAGGTACGGACCGGCGTCCGGTGTGATCAGGTCGGCGATCGTGGCCGCGTCCGCGATGCCGTCCGCTGACTGCCAGGTGCGGGTCGTGATCCCGTGCAGCGCCGCGTGGGCGCCAAGCTCGGCGCGGACGATGTGCGCCCGCACGTCGGCGACCACCTCCTGCCCCGGTGGCACCAGGCACCACACGCCCAGCAGGTTGGCCATCGAACCGGTGGTGCAGAAGAGCCCTGCCTCGTGACCGAGCAGCTCAGCCACCCGGGCCTCGAACGCGTTCAGCGTCGGGTCCTCGCCGTAGACATCGTCGCCCACCTCAGCGGACGCCATCGCGGCCAGCATCCCCGGCGTCGGCTTCGTGAGCGTGTCACTGCGGAGATCGATCACTTCAGAAATCCTCGGCCGAGTACTCCTGCACCGGGTTCACCCGGCGGATCCGGCCGTCGGTCAGCCGGTCGGCGATCAGGAAGGACAACTCCAGCGACTGGTTGCGGTTCAGCCTCGGGTCGCAGGCGGTCTCGTAGCGGTTGGCCAGATCGGCCTCGGCCAGCTCGTCCACCCCGCCCACGCACTCGGTGACGTCGTCGCCGGTCAGCTCGATGTGCACGCCACCCGGCCAGGTGCCCAGGCCCTCGTGCACGTCGAAGAAGCCGTTCAGCTCGTCGGCCACCTGGCTGAACGCCCGGGTCTTGTAGCCGAGCGAGGTCTCGAACGTGTTGCCGTGCATCGGGTCGCAGACCCAGGCCACCTTGCGTCCGGTCTGCTCGACCGCCTCGACGATCGGCGGCAGGGCGTCGCGAACCTTTGCCGCACCCATCCGGCTGATCACCGTCAGCCGTCCGGGCTCGTGGTCGGGATCCAGCTTGTCGAACAGTGCCGTCACCTCGGACGGGACCGCGGACGGCCCGAGCTTGACGCCGATCGGATTGCGCAGGTGCCGCAGGTACTCCACGTGCGCGCCGCCGAGTTGCCGCGTCCGCTCACCGATCCAGACCATGTGCGCGGACGTGTTGTACGGCGTGTCCGTGCGCGAGTCGATTCGGGTGAGGGCGTGCTCGTACTCCAGCAGCAGCGCCTCGTGGCTGGAGTAGAAGTCGACCGTCCGGAACGACTCCTTGTCGACACCGCAGGCCACCATGAATGCCAGCGCGCGGCTGATCTCGTCGGCCAGGTGCTCGTAGCGCTCCTCCACGTTCGAGTTGTGCACGAAGTCGGCATTCCAGGTGTGGACGGCGCGCAGGTCGGCGAACCCGCCCTTCACGAACGCACGCAGCAGGTTAAGGGTCGCCGCGGAGTAGTTGTAGACCTCCAGCAGCCGCTGCGGATCGGGCTGGCGCGCCTCCGGCTCGAACGCCAGTGCGTTCACCGCGTCGCCGCGGTAGGCGGGCAGCGTGGTCGCACCGCGGGTCTCGGAGTCGCGGCTGCGCGGCTTGGCGTACTGGCCAGCGATCCGGCCGACCTTGAGCACAGGCACCTGCGCGGCGTAGGTGAGCACCACGGCCATGCTGAGCAGCACCCGCAGCTTGCCGCGGATGTTCGCAGCGGTCACCGACTCGAAGGTCTCGGCGCAGTCACCGCCCTGCAGCAGGAAGGACCGGCCGGCGGCAACGTCGGCCAGCTTGTCGCGGAGCACGTCGCACTCCCCAGCGAAAACCAGCGGCGGACGTCGGCGCAGTTCGGCCAGCACCCGCGCGACCGCGTCCGGGTCGGGGTAGCTCGGCTGCTGGGCCGCGCCGAGCGCGTGGAGTTCAGCCAGCGAAGGGATTGGTTCCAACACGCGGGTCAGGATAGCCCGCCTGAGGGCAGCTCAGGCGGAGTGGCCCCGTAGCCGGGACGCGGCAGCACCCTCGCCTCGGCGTCCGCAGCCGTCAGCGAACCGCTCTTCAGCGAGGTGCCGTAGGCCTCGACGTAGGTCTGCCCGGTCAGTTCCATGATCGCGTTCATCACTTCGTCGGTGACCCAGCGCAGGGTTTCGCGGTCGTCATGCAGCCCGGCGTACGCGCCGAAATCCATCGGCTTGCCGATCTTGACCTGCGGCTTCCAGATCCACGGAATCCCGAGCCTGCGGACGGTTTGGGTGTTCAGCATGCCCACCGGCACCACCGGCACGCCGGCGGCCAGGGCAAGGCGCGCCACCCCCGTCCGGCCCTTGTAGAGACGGCCGTCCGGGGAGCGCGTGCCTTCGGGGTAGATGCCCACCATGCCGCCGTCGGCGAGCACCCGCAGCACCGGGCCGAGACCCTCGAGGCTCACCCGTCCACCGGAGCGATCCAGTGGCACCTGGCCGACCGCTTTCAGGAACCACGCCACGATCTTCGAGCCGATCCCGCGGTTGCCGGCGAACAGTTCCGCCTTCGCCGGGAAGGTCACCTGCCGGTGCAGCATCGCGGGCATCACGAAGGTGTCGCCGGCTGCGAGATGGTTACTGGCGAGGATCACGCCGCCGGTCTTCGGCAGGTTCTCCTCGCCCTCGATCGTGGCGCGGAAGAGCCAGCGAACGATCGGGGCGAACAGCACGTTTTTGAACAGGGCGTAGTACACGCGGACAGCCTACGATGACCGCATGCCTTCAACTCCTACGACGCCACGAGTCGGCGACTACGCGCAGCCGTTCAGCGCGGACGGCGGCCGGATCGGCGTCCTGTTCTGCCACGGGTTCACCGGGTCGCCCTGGTCGCTGCTGGAATGGGCCAAGCTGACCGCCGACGCAGGTTACAGCGTCTCGCTGCCCCGGCTGCCCGGCCACGGCACCACCTGGCAGGAGTTGAACCTGACCACCTGGCGCGACTGGTACGACACCGTGGAGGCGGCGTTCCTGGAACTGCGCAGCCGTTGTGATGTGGTGTTCGTGGCGGGCCTGAGCATGGGCGGGGCGCTCGCCCTGCGGCTGGCGGAACGACACCGCGACGAGGTGGCCGGTCTGGTGCTGGTGAACCCCGCGGTGGTGGGCATGCGCCGAATGGCCGCGATTCCGCTGCTGAAGCTCTTCCTGCCCTCTGCCAAGGCGATCGGCTCCGACCTGATCGACACCAAGGTGGACGAGCACGCGTACGACCGGACGCCGTTGAAGGCGGCGCACTCGATGATGAAGATGTGGGCGGACATCCGCGCCTGCATGGATCTGGTGATCTGCCCGGTGCTGATCTTCCGCTCCGCCACCGATCACGTGGTTCCGGCAGCGTCCACGGCGTTCGTGCTCAGCCATGCATCGAGTGAGGACATCAGCGAACGCGTGCTCGAGAACAGCTTTCACGTCGCCACGATGGACCGCGACAAGGAGCAGATCTTCACCGAGTCGCTGGCCTTCTTCGCCAAGCACTCGGCGCAGCATCCCTGAGCTGCTCAGCCACCATCCCTGAGCCGACGAAGCTCGGCGACGTACCAGCTTCGTACCTGCTCGTGCTCGGCTTCGGTGACCTTCGCCGCCTGGTGGATCGCGCGGGCGAGGAAGTCGTCCGCTTGCCGGCCCCGATGCTTGATCACCTGGTCAACGGCCAGTTGAGCCAGCGCATAGTCGGTGAGGGTGTTCAGTTCGCTCGGTAGCTTGTCGGGCAGGGCGTGGCTGGCCAGGTAGTCGATGACCAGCTTGTGGTTGCGGGACGCTGTGGACGGGTCCGCGCCTGCTGCCACCGACTCTGCGAGGCCTTCGGTGGCCCAGCCCAGCGACTTCCCCGACGGGACGCAGGCCGAGGCCGTGGCGACGTGCACGCCCTCATGCACCAGAGTGCTGCGCAGCCACGGGTCACCTGCGACGAGGACGACCGGGTTCACCACGATTTCGGACGCGCCGTCGGTGCAGGTGGTGGCCGCGGACGCCGCGTCCGCAGGTGTAGCGGTTCTGGACGCGAACTCTGCGGCATCGGTGGCGATGACCACGTCAAGCTTTCCCTGCCAGCCCGGCCTGACCGCAGCGGTGATTTCGGCTGCGCGGACGGTGCGCGCGGCCTGCTCGATTCGCTGCGTCCAGGCAGCGCGATCAGTCTCGCTCAGCCGGGAGGCGGTGAGTGAACCGAACTCGGTGCTGGTGCTTTCGGGCCCTTCGACAGGCTCAGGGATCGTGGCAATGGGCGGCGTGGGCTGACAGCCGACCAGCGCGAACGCCACAGCGGCGGCGGCAAGCCGTGCGCGGAGGGTCAGCCGATCACCCGGCGGGCACCGGCCCACGGCGCCGGGTAGGAGGCCAGCGTCTGGATCACCAGATCGGAGCGGGTGTTGCGGGCGTGCACGATCTTGCCGTTGCCGATGTACATGCCGACGTGGTGGATCGGGTGATACCAGAAGATCAGGTCACCAGGCTTCAGCTCATCCTTCGAAACGGCCCGGCCAACGTTTGCCTGCGCGCGCGAGGAGTGCGGCAGCCCGATGCCGACCGACCGGTAGGCGGCGAGCATCAGACCGGAGCAGTCGAAGCCGGTCGGCCCGGAAGAGCCCCAGACGTACTGGCCGTTCGGCACCTTCGAGGTGGCGTACTTGATGGCCGCGATGATCTTGGCGTTGACCGTGGTCTCGTCCAGTTCACTCGCGTCGAACGTGGACCGCCCACCTTCGGCAGCCTCCAACTCAGCGCGCTGCTGGTCGGTGAGCTGCAGCACCAGCGCCTGGGCTGCGTCCACCTTGTCCTGCAGGTCCTTCTTCATCGCGGCGAGCTTCTGCTCCTGCTCAGCCAGCGCTGCGACCTCTGCGTCCGCGGTGCTCGTCATGTCGGTGAGGTTGGCCTGCTCAGCCTCGTGCTGGGCGAGCGTGTCGGTCATGTCCTGATCGACCTTGTTGGCCGTCGACAGGCGATCGAGCAGGGTGTCGGGGTCACCGCTGGTGAAGATCTGGACGGTGGTGTCGACGTCGCGGTTCTGGAACTGGCGCAGAGCGATCACTCGAACCTGCTCGGCGAGCGTGTCCACCAGCTTCTGCTGCCGGGAGATGTCGGACTTGAGCGACTTCAGCCGGTCCTTGTTCTCTTCGAGGGCTGCCGCGGCCACCTCGTAGTCCTCGCCGACCTCGCTGACCTGCTTCTCGAGCTCCTCGACCTGGGCCTTGGCGTCCTTGATCTTGGCCGCGATCGGCTGCGCGGATGGGGTCGGCGTGGGCGTTGGGGTCGGTGCGGCGGATGCAGGATCAGCGAACGGACCCGCTACGACAACGAGAGTGGCAGCCGCCACAGCGAGCGCAGTCCTGGCATGACGCCCTGCCTGCATTACTGCCTCCCCTTGCCTGAACTTCGTTAGCCAACTGGTCGAGCCCAGCCGACGTGGGCCGCCAGCTGAAGCTAAACTGAGAAAATGCTAAGGGACGGCGCGTAGCTTGGCAACTCTCTCCTGCTCCCAGGTCGGTGGAGTGGGCACCAATCGCAGCGGTGGCAATAGACCGGAATCGGCCATGGCGGCAAGCGCGACCTGCTCGGTGTCGTCCAGCGTGAGACCTGCGGGCATCGGCCCCAACAGGACTGAGATCACACAGTCCGCACAAGCCGGGCCGCGGGCTGCGCAGGTGGCGCAATCGACATGCAATACATCCATGAGCACATCGTGGGGGTCCCCTCCGACAGTTTTGTCGCCTACCCTTCGCAGATGGGTGCAAGGGCCTGGTCCGCGGCGGGTTTGGCGGTAATCCTGGCTGCCGGCTGCACTTCTTCGCCGTGGCAGGCCGTGCCGCTTCCGGACGGGCTGGAACCGGCTTCGTTGGCGGCGACCGCCGAAGGCGTCCTCGTCGGGGGCAAGGCCGGGACTGGTCCGGCACTGTTGCGGGTGACCGGGACCACGCCCTGGGAGAGCCTTGACCTGCGACCGGCCGAGCCCGCCGCCGCGGAAGCGGCCCTGATCTCGGTCAGCGTGGCTCGCGATGAGGTGTTCGCCATCGGCCGGGTCTTCGGCGGTGCGCATTCGAACCCACGCCTCACGATCTGGGGCGGGACCGACCCGCCGGGCACCTTGACCAGCCGGCCGCAGGAGTTCTTCACCTTCGGCGGCCATGACGCCGGTCCACTGCTCGGCATCCTGGACGTGTCCGGCGAGCCGGTGATCGTGGGCAGCCGGGCCACGACCGAGGGCGGCGAGGCCGTGCTCTGGACCCGCACCGGCACCACCTGGGAGAAGCACGCCGGGCTCGGCGCCGCGGTGCAGTCGGACGCTCGACGGGTCCTCGGGTTCGCCGCGGCTGCCCAAGCCGGCACGCAGGTCCTCATCGGCGGCGACGAGGTGAGCCTGGCCGGCGAACTCCAGCAGCGACCAGCAGTGTGGCTCGGGTCGGTGTCAGGCAGTTGGCAGCAACTCACTCCCGCGGTCCCGTCCGCGCTGGCTCCGGTCGGCGGCCAACTCTCCCGAGTGACGTCGCTCGCCTGCTCACGGCTTGACAACTGCTGGGCGGCGGGCTGGACGGCTGGTCGCCCCGTGGCCTGGTCGGTTGACGCAGCCGGCGCCACCGTGGGCGACCCGGAGCTCTTGCCCGGCGACGCCCCGCGCGACGGTGACCCGGAGGCGCTGGTGACGATGCTCGGCGAGACGCCCCCCGGCTGAGCCGGTCACCGCGGTCGCTGCGTCACCGTCCGGCCTGTACGCCTTGACCGCCTCCGGACTGTGGTGGCGGGAAACGCCAGCCTGCTGACGGAAGTTGTCAGTGGCACGGCCTAACGTGCTGTTCGTGACCACGACCCTGCTGCAGCCGAGCTTCGAAGACCTTGGCCGACCGCTGTCGGACGTCACGTTCTGCGTGGTCGACCTGGAGACCACCGGCAGCGCCGCCGAGGACTGCATCACCGAGTTCGGCGCGGTCAAGGTGCGTGGCGGCGAGGTGCTCGGCGAGTTCCAGACCCTGGTGAACCCGAACGCACACATCCCCGCGATCGTCGCCGTGCTAACCGGCATCACCGACTCCATGGTCGCCGGGGCTCCCAAGCTGGCCGAGGCGCTGCCGAGCTTCCTCGAGTTCGCGGCCGGTAGCGTCCTGGTCGCGCACAACGCCCGCTTCGACGTCGGTTTCCTGCAGCGCGCCTGCACGCTGCACGGCTACCCGTGGCCCGACCCGGAAGTGATCGACACGGTCGCGCTCGCCCGGCAGGTGCTGCTGCGCGACGAGGTGCCGAACGTCAAGCTCGCCACGCTCGCTGCGCACTTCCGCACCAGCACCACGCCCAACCACCGCGCTTTGGCGGACGCACGCGCAACCGTCGACGTACTGCACGGACTCCTGGAGCGGATTGGCAATCTCGGTGGTGGCACGCTCGAAGACCTGGTCGAGTTCACCCGCCGGGTCTCGCCCGAACGCCGGGCCAAACGTGGCTTCGCCAAGGGGCTACCGACTGCACCGGGCGTCTATCAGTTCGTCGCCGACCTCACCGGGCCGGACGGAGCCACCCGCAGGCAGGTGCTCTACGTCGGCAAGAGCCGCAACCTGCGCCGCCGAGTGGCCAGCTATTTCACCGCCGCCGAGAGCCGTCCGCGGATCGACGAGATGGTGCGCATCTCGACCGGAGTGGAGACCACGGTCTGCCGCACGCCGCTGGAAGCGGACGTCCTCGAGCTTCGGCTGATCGCCGCGCATTCGCCGCGGTACAACCGGCGATCCAAGTTCCCCGAGCGCCAGGTGTGGCTGAAGCTCACCATCGAGGCGTTCCCACGGCTGTCGATCGTCCGGGAGATCGCGGACGACGGCGCCCGCTACTTCGGCCCGTTCCGTCGCCGAGCCAGTGCCGAGCAGGTGCTGATGGCCATCTACGACGCCTTTCCGATCCGGCAGTGCACCGCCCGATTGTCGGCACGAAGACCGACGAACGCCTGCGCGCTGGCGGGCATGGGCCGCTGCTGCGCGCCGTGTGAACTGGCCGTCACCCCGCAGGAGTACGCGGCCGTCACCGAGCAGGTGTTGCAGTGTCTCTCCGCTGACGTGCGTCCGCTGGCGCACGCGGTGGAACCCAGGCTGAACCAGTTGGTTCGAACGCAACGATTCGAGGACGCGGCGGTGCTCACCGAGCGGCTGGACGCGTTCAGCCGGGCCACCCTGCGCCACCACCGGCTGGCGAGCCTTGCCGCTTGTTCCCAGATCGTGGCCGCGTGCCGCAGCGAGGCCGGCTGGGAGGTGCATGTGGTCCGCTACGGCCGCCTGGCGGCAGCCGCGCTGGCCCGTCCCGGCGATGTGCCGCAGCAGGTGGCGCGCGACGCGGTCACGACCGCGGAGTGGGTGGCGCGTCCGCTCGGCCCGGCGCCGGCCGCGATCGTGGAGGAGACCGAGCGCGTGGCCGACTGGCTGGAGCGTCCCGGCGTCCGCCTGATCGAGATCGACGGCGACTGGTGTTGGCCGGTCGGCATCGGACCCAGCGTCGCTTCGCAGATTAGGATCAGCGCATGATCACCGCGATTGTGTTCGTCAAGGCAGATGTGGCCCGCATTCCCGAGGTGGCCCAGCAGATCGCCGACTTGGACGGCGTGTCCGAGGTGTATTCGGTGACGGGCAAGATCGACCTGATCGCGATGGTCCGCGTCCGCGGTATGGACGATGTGGCCACGGTCATCGCCGATCAACTGAACAAGGTGCCCGGTGTCCAGAGCACTGAGACCCACATAGCGTTCCGCGCCTACTCGACCCACGACCTGGAAGCCGCGTTCGCCATCGGCGCCGAGTGAACGAAAAGGGGACGGTTCCAGATAGGCATTCAGGCTTCGGTGATCTCCACGGAGTTGATCACGACCGGCTCGATCGGACGGTCCATGCGTCCGGTCGGCACCTTCGCGATCGCGTCCACGACCTTGCGGGACGCCTCGTCGGCGACCTCACCGAAGATGGTGTGCTTGCGGTTGAGGTGCGGAGTGGGCACGACGGTGATGAAGAACTGCGAGCCGTTGGTGCCGCGGCCGAACTGGATGCCGGCGTTGGCCATCGCCAGCAGGTAGGGCTTGTTGAAGACCAGTTCGGGGTGGACCTCGTCGTCGAACCGGTAGCCCGGGTCGCCGGTGCCGGTGCCGAGCGGACAGCCGCCCTGGATCATGAAGCCATCGATGACCCGATGGAAGCCGAGTCCGTCGTAGAAGTTGCCGGTCTTCTTTTCACCGGTGCTCGGATCGGTGTACTCCTTGGTGCCGGTGGCCAGACCGACGAAGTTATCCACGGTCACCGGCGCCTGGTCGGCGAAAAGGTTGATCACGATGTCGCCGTGATTGGTGTGCAGGGTTGCCTTCTTGGACATGGGGAACCTTCCTTCACAGGTATCAGCCACCCATCCTGACAGATGCACCCTGAACCGGCGCAGCTACGGGTACGGTGGGAGCATCAGAGCTTCGAGCAGGAGGCACAGTGAAGACCAAGAAGTTGCTAGCGGCGGTCGAGGACGGCACGCAGACCGCCGTCGAGTACCTGACGCCTTACGTTGAGCAGGCCCTCCGCGAGGGTGGTGAGTTCGCTGACGCGACCTACACCAAGCTCCGTCCGGTGCTGAACGACGCTCGTGTACGCGGCGCCCGAGTGGCCGCGGATACTTTCGAGAAGGTCCATCCGAGCATCGACGATGCGCTCGACCGGGTGTCCCCCGCCGTCGAGGCCGGCGTCCGCAAGGTGCGTCCCGCAGTGGAGGAAGCACTGACGCAGATTCCGCCGACGGTGGACTTCGCGCGCAGCAAGGTGCAGGACGAGTTCCTGAAGAACCTGAGCAAGACCCTCGCCAAGGCGGCGTCACAGCCGCTGTCGACCGAGGTCAAGGCTGCGGTGGCGACGGCAGCGCTGGCAAAGCAGCTCTCGAACACCATCGCACCGAAGAAGCGGTCAGGTTGGCGGACGTTCGGCAAGATCCTGCTGGCCGGCGCACTGCTGGGCGGCGTGGTCGCGGCGATCAAGAAGCTGCTCGCCGACCCGTCCACCGGCTGGGAGACCCATTCACCTCGCAGTTCCTACGTCGCGGATCCGGTGAACCCGGCCGAAGAGGCCAAGACCAAGGTGAGCGCGTTCGCCAGCAAGGCCAAGGACGTGGCCGAGGACGTAGAGGACAAGGTGAAGGACGCCGCTGACGAGGTGGTGGACAAGGCCAAGGATGTGGCCGATGACCTGTCGGACCAGGCCGCGGACGTGGCAACGGACGTCGCCGACAAGGTTGAGGACGCCAAGGACGCCGCGAAGGATGTGGCCGAGGACGTAGAGGACAAGCTCGCCAGGCTTGCCGACGAGACCGACTCCGCCGAAGGAGACGATGCCTCCCCTTTAGCAGGTAGCCCGTACGGCGAGGGCTCGTACGTGGGTGATGAGCCGCCGGAGGGCTATGTGATCAAGGGCAACGATAGGTCGATGAAGTACCACCTGCCCGGCAGCGCCGCTTACGAGCGCACGATCGCCGAGGTCTGGTTCGCCTCTGAGGAGGCCGCCGAGGCTGCGGGGTTCGTGCGCGCGCAGCGTTGAAACTACTGGACCGGTTCCTGAAGAAGTGCTGAGAATCCGGGGTGCCGACTCACAATCGGCCCCCGGATTTCGACTTATTCGGGTGTGGAACAGAACTACTACTGGGTGCAGGCTGCGCCGTTTCGCGCCCTGCTTGAGCAAATGATCGAGGCCACCGGAACGCCGTGGCCCGAACTGGCCGGACGCGCACACGTGCCGCTGCGGCTGACCCACGCCCTGCTCTTCGGTCAGAACGGACGCCAACTGCCGCGGGTTCCGTACGATTTCGCCCGGCGGATCATCCTGCTGGCCGAGGTGATGGGCCAAGTCCCACCCGGGACGGCCGCGCGAGCCTACGCTGCTTGATCATGTACGCCGTCCTGCTGGCTCTGGGCCTGGCCGCGCTGAGCGCCGTGCTGGCCGGGCCGCTGCTGCGCTGGTGTCCGGTGCCGACGGAGGCCTGGACGGATACGGATCCGGATCTCATCGCCGCCAACTTCGGCGCGCTCCTCGGCCCCAGATTCCGCTGGACGGTGTTCATCGCTTCGCTGTCGGCGGGGGCACTCGCCTTCGCGGTGCTGCCGGGACATCTCTGGGCGGTCTGGGCGCCGCTGGTGGTGCTGGGCCCGGTGTTGGCGGTGGTCGATCTGCAGACCACGTTCCTGCCCTCACGGATCGTCTATCTGGGGATCGCGCTGGCCCTGCTCGGCGCCTCCTGGGCGGCTTGGGCGCAGGCGTCCTGGCAGCCGCTGCTCAACGCTGTGGGTGGCAGCCTGTCCGCCACGGCCTTCTTCTGGCTGCTCTGGCGACTGAGCGGCGGTCAGTTGGGGTTCGGGGACGTCCGGCTGGCCGGCTTCATCGGCATGGCCTGCGGCACCTCCGGGCCACAGGCCGTCTGGCAGGCGCTGCTGTTGGGCACGCTGGTCGGCGCGGCCTGGGGGCTGATCACGCGCTGGCGCCGCGGAAGCGACGGCGCCTTTCCTTACGGCCCGGCGCTCCTGTTCGGCCCAGGGCTCTGGCTGCTGCTCAGTTGGCTTTCGCGGCTCTGGTAGCCCGCACCCAGGTGTCCAGCGTGCGCCCGGCGGCACCGGTGTCGATGGCTGCGTAAGCCCGCCGCAACGGCTCACTCAGCTGTCCCGCCAGCGGCGCGTCCAGTTCCGGGCCGACGAACGCCAGCTGGGCCGCGGCAGCGTTCAGCGCCACGATGTCTCGGATGGCTCCTGGGCGGCCGGCCAACACGTCGCGCACCACCTGGGCGTTGTGCTCTGGGGTGCCGCCGATCAGATCGCTCCGGGTGGCGGGGATGACTCCGAGTTCGGCGGGGTCGAGCGAAGTCTGCACAACCTCGCCGTCGCGCACCAACCAGACGTCAGAGGTGGTCGTGGTGGTCAGTTCGTCCAGACCATCGGCGCCGTGGAACACCAGCCCACGCTGGCCGCGCCCGGCGAAGACTTGGGCCATCAGGGGCGCCATCCGTGCGTCCGCGACGCCCACGGCCTGCGCCACCGGGCGGGCCGGGTTGGCCAGCGGCCCGAGGAAGTTGAACGTGGTCTGCACGCCCAGCTCGCGGCGTGCGGACGCGACGAAGCGCAGCGACGGGTGGTAGAGCGAGGCGAACAGGAACACGATGCCGGCTTCGGCCAGCACACCGGCTTGAGCGGCCGGCGGCAGGTCGATCGCGACCCCGAGCGCCTCCAGGCAGTCCGCGGTACCGCAAGCGCTGGACGCCGCACGGTTGCCGTGCTTCACCACCGGCACGCCGCAGCTCGCCGTCAGGATCGCCGCCATCGTGGAAACGTTCACCGTGTTCGCGCGGTCACCACCGGAACCGACGACGTCCACAGCCTCCGGGTTCAGCCGGATCGGGGTCGCCTTCGCCAGCATCGCGGACGCGAGCCCGGTGATCTCCGCCGGTGTTTCGCCCTTGGCCCGCAGCGCCACCGCGAAACCGGCCACCTGCACGGCGGTGGTGTCGCCGGAGAGGATCTGGTCCATCGCCCAGGCCGCGGCCTCCGGGCTCAGGTCGACCCGGTTGATCAGGTCGGACAGCACGCCCGGCCAAGTGAAAGTCACGCGGTCGCCTCAGCGCTCGGGCGGGCCCGCAGCAACTCGGCCACGGTCGTCGGCAGCTTCACCGGATCGAGCGGGTGGGCCGCGATCGCGTCCGCCTTCGACCAAGTGGCCAGCCAGGCGTCTGCCACCCGCGCGACCAGCAGCAGCACCGGCGGGCAGTCCTCGATCTCGTTCTTCAACTGATAGCACAGCCCCATGCCACCCGAGGGCACCGCTTCGCCGTCAAGGATCGCCAGATCGATGCCGCCGGCGTCCATCGCCTGCAGCACTGCGGGCTGGGTCGCGACCTCGAACACTTCCAGTTCGGGCAGGTCCGCGGCCACCCGCTTGCCAAGGGCGAGACGCACCTGCTCACGCACCGCTCGGTCGTCGGAGTAGAGCAGCACCCGGGCAGTGCCCTGATCTTCGGTCATTGGTCTTTCCCATCCATTTCCGCTACCGCGCGATCGACTGCTTCATCGTAATGGTTCTGCGGTGGCGATTCGGCGCTCGCCCGCCGGGCCGCCAGCCGTTCCTCCCGGTCCAGTTGCCGATCGATCCGGGCGGCCTCCCGCTTGCTTTCGGAGTACCACTGCGCCAGCAGTACCGCCATGATCACGCCCATGGTGAGGTCGCCGGTGGCCCACATGATCGCGCCGGCAATGTACTGGTCGTCGATCGGGCTGGGCGGCCAGGCGCGGCCGAAGGCCAGGTACCAGTCCTCTGCGATCAGCCGCGAGGACCCCATGATCGTCGTGCCGAGGAAGGCCTGGGCGGGCATCGTGATGAACAGCAGCAGGATCCGCATCGGGTAGGGCAGCCGGTTCGGCATCGGGTCGTTGCCGAGCAAGGGGAAGAAGAACAGGCAGCCAACCGTGACCATGTAGACGTGCAGCAGGTCGTGCGCCCAGTCCACATCCAGCGTGTAGCGGTACAGCTCGGTGAGATAGAGCGCGAACGGCGTGGTGATCAACAGCGCGGTGGCCAACGGTGGGAAGAACAGCACCCGCAGCGGCGGTGAGTGCAGCACCCGCATCGCGCGGCGGCGTCCGCGCTTACCGAGATTGCGCAGCAGCAGGGTCACCGGCGCGCCCACTGCGAGGAACACCGGCGTAATCATCGTGAGCATCATGTGCTGCACCATGTGCACGCTGAACAGCACGGTGTCGTAGGCCCCGAGAGAACTCATGCCGGCCACGACTGCGGTGCCGATCCCGCCAACGCACCACGACCAAGTGCGGACGGCCGGCCAGCGGTCACCGCGTCGGTGCAGCCGCCAGACCAGCCACAGATACCCGAACAAGCCGATGCTGGCCGGGACGGCGAACAGCCAGTCCCACTTCCATTCGATGAATAACCGCAGCCAGTCCAGCGGCGGTGGCTGGTTGCCCGGGTCAGCGTGCAGCGGCAGCAGCGGCCCGGTGACTTCCATACCGGACATTATCGGCGCAGATGGGTGCCCCTCGGGCACCGGATTGGACATAATGGCGCAATGGCCCACACCACGCCGCTGAGTGCTCCCGTCGGTACCCCGCACGGCGCGCTGCATCCGATCGCATCCAGCCGGTTGCAGGGTCTGCGCGGCCGTCCGGATCCGCTATCGGTAGGCGTGATCGTGTGGCTGGCCAGCGAGCTGATGTTCTTCGCCGCGCTGTTCGCCGCCTACTTCTCGTTACGCGAGATCACGAACGCGGCAGCGGCCGCCGCCGGGTCCACCCCAATGTGGGAATGGGGTGCTGCGCACCTCGACAACGACTGGTTCGGCGTCACCTTCCCGTGGTTCGCCACCATCAACACCACGATCCTGATCCTCTCGTCGGTCACCTGCCAGCTCGGCGTCCACGCCGCGGAGAAGGGCCAGGTCGGACGCACCGGCTCGCTGCTGAAGGTCGGCGGGTGGGGCCTGCGCGAGTGGTACACGCTGACTTTCATCATGGGCGCGATCTTCATCGGCGGGCAGGCGTACGAGTACGCGAACCTGATCGGTGAGGGCTTCCTGCTTTCAACAAACGCCTACACGTCGGTGTTTTTCCTCGCCACGGGCTTCCACGGCCTGCACGTGATCGGCGGCTTGGTGGCATTTCTACTTATGCTCGGCCGCACCTACATGTCCCGCCGGTTCACGCACGAACAGGCCGTTCACGCCATTGTTACCTCGTACTACTGGCACTTCGTGGACGCGATCTGGGTCGTGCTGTTCGGTGTCCTTTACCTGCTGCGCTGAAAACTGACTCCTGAAGGAGGAACCCGTGAAGAGAGCCTCGGGAAGTCGGCCGATGCGACGGCGTAAGGCGGCCAGACCGGTCCTGCTGCTGCTCAGCCTTGCCCTGGTGGGCGTCCTTTACGCCGCCATCACGCCGGCGGCGCAGTCGGCCGCCGAAGGCGCGTCGAACGAGCAACTGGTCGCGACCGGCAAACAGCTGTTCGCGGTGTCCTGCGCCAGCTGCCACGGCTTGAACGGGGAGGGTTTCGCCCAGCAGGGTGCGCCCAGCCTGGCCGGTGTCGGCGCCGCGGCGGTCGACTTCCAGGTGCGCACCGGACGCATGCCCATGACCAACCCGCTGGTGCAGGCTCCCCGCAAGGACAACACCTTCACCGAGGACGAGATCGCCGCCATGGCCGCCTTCGTGGCCAGCCTCGGTGACGGCCCCGGGATACCCACCGAGGACCAGTACGACCCGACCGGCGTAAATGCTGAGGGCGCGGCCCGCGGTGGCGAGATGTTCCGGACGAACTGCTCGGCCTGCCACAACTTCAAGGGTGCCGGCGGCGCACTCCCGCTCGGCGTGGTCGCGCCGAGTCTGCAGGGCGTCGAGCCCAAGGAAATCTTGGAGGCCATGCGCACCGGCCCCGGCCAGATGCCCGTCTTCGCGTCCGGAGCGATCCCCGACGAGAACGTCCAGGAGATGATCGCCTACCTGCAGCGAGTGAACGCGACCCCGTCCGCTGGGCTCACGTTCGGTGGCATCGGCCCGGTGGCCGAAGGCCTCTGGGCCTGGATCCTCGGCATCGGTTCGCTGGTGCTGTTCGCGATCTGGATCACCACCAGAGGGGCGCGCTCATGAACCACCACGCAGCCGTCGAAGAGCACCCGGTGACCGACCCGGGCATCGAGCAGCATCCGCCCCGCCAGAGCGATGTCGACCCCGCGGTCGCCGATCGGGCCTACCGCCGGATCGTCGGCATGCTGATGGCCGTCCCGGTGCTTGTGGTCGCCTTCCTGGTGGTCTACTTCGCCGTGCCGAGGGACGCCGAACTGATCGTCTTCGGCGCGAACCTCAAGATGCAGACCACCCTGCTGGGTCTCAGCGCCGGCATCGCGGTGCTGCTGGTCGGGATGGCCGCGATCGTCTGGGCGCGGTCGCTGATGACCGATGAGGAGATCGTCGACGACCGGCACGAGCTGTCCTCGCCGCCGGAGGTGCGCGAGCAGGTGCTCGCCGACATCGAGCAGGGCATCGAGGAGACCGGCATCCGCCGGCGCAAGCTGATCGGTTCCGGCATGGCTGGCGCGCTGGGCCTGCTGGCGCTACCGGCCGTGGTCAGCCTCGCGGACATGGGGCCGTGGCCGACGGCGGACCTTCGCGCCAAGACGATCGAGAAGACCGTCTGGGCCGAGGCCATGCAGCTGGTCAACGACGTGAACCACCTGCCGTTGAAGGCGGACGAGATTCAGGTCGGTCAGCTGATCAACGCACAGCCCAAGGCGCTGCAGGACCTGCACGGCACCGCGTACCAGCAGGCCAAGGCGAAGGCCGCGATCATCGTCGTCCGGATGGACCCGAACACGATCCGCATTCCCGAGTCGCGGCGCGACTGGCAGGTGGACGGCATCCTCTGCTACTCCAAGATCTGCACCCACGTGGGCTGCCCGATCAGCCTGTGGGAGCAGCAGACGCACCATCTGCTCTGCCCCTGCCACCAGTCCACGTTCGACCTCGGCAACTCGGGAGTAGTGGTCTTCGGCCCGGCGGCGCGGTCGCTGCCGCAGCTGCCGATCATGGTCGATAAGGACGGCTACCTGGTCGCGCGCAGCGACTTCACTGTCCCGGTCGGACCGAGCTACTTCGAACGTGACTCTTCCAAGGACTTCCAGGACGGTGATCGGTAATGGCCAAGCCTGCACAGGTGAGCGCCGAGTCCCCGGCCCTCGAGACCCACACCCCGCCGAAGCCGGAAGCGGCGAACCCGCTCGCCGGCCCGGCCACCTGGGTTGACGATCGCGTCGGCCTGGCCAAGGTGGTCGGCAACATCCGCAAGGTGTTCCCGGAGCACTGGTCGTTCCTGCTGGGCGAGATCGCGCTCTACTCGTTCATCATCCTGCTGCTCACCGGCGTCTTCCTGACCATCTGGTTCAAGCCGTCGATGGCCGAGGTCGAGTACGCCGGCACCTACGAGTTGATGCACGGCATCCCGATGTCGGAGGCGTTCGCGTCCGCGCTGGCGATCAGCTTCGACGTCCGCGGCGGCCTGCTGGTGCGCCAGATCCACCACTGGTCGGCAATGCTGTTCGTGGCGGCGATCACCGTCCACATGCTGCGGGTGTTCTTCACCGGCGCGTTCCGCAAGCCCCGTGAGCTGAACTGGATTATCGGCGTCGGCCTGTTCTCGATGGCGCTGGTCGAGGGCTTCGCCGGCTACTCGCTGCCCGACGACCTGCTCTCGGGCACCGGCCTGCGGTTCGTGGACGGCCTGATTCGCTCGATCCCGCTGGTCGGCACCTGGGCGGAGTTCTTCGTCTTCGGCGGCGAGTTCCCCGGCGAACTGGTGATCCCGCGGCTGTACATGGTGCACATCCTGCTGATCCCCGGACTGCTGCTCGGCCTGATCAGCGCCCACATGGCGCTGCTGGTCTACCACAAGCACACCCAGTGGCCTGGCCCGGGTCGCACCCAGAAGAACATCCAGGGCTACCCGCTGTTCCCGGTGTACGTGGCGAAGGCCGGCGGCTTCTTCTTCATCGTGTTCGGCATCACGATCCTGATGGGCGCGCTGATGCAGATCAACCCGGTGTGGCTGTTCGGGCCGTACAACCCAGCGCAGGTGACCGCGGGCTCGCAGCCCGACTGGTACATGGGCTTCGTCGAAGGGGCGATCCGGATCATCCCGAACTGGGAGTCGCACCTTTGGGGTACCACCTGGTCGTGGAACATCTTCCTGCCGGGCGTCGGCTTGATGGGTCTGCTGTTCACCGGCTTGGCGGTCTACCCGTTCATCGAGGCGTGGATCACCGGCGACAAGAGTGAGCACCACCTGCTCGACCGTCCGCGCAACGCGCCGAATCGGACGGCGTTCGGCGTGGCCGGAATGACCGCGTACGGCATGTTCTGGCTTTCCGGCGGCAACGACATCCTGGCCACCCAATTCCACGTCTCGCTGAACGCGGTGACCTACTTCATGCGGGTCGCGGTGTTCGTAGCGCCGGTGCTGGCGTTCATCATCACCAAGCGGATCTGCCTCTCGCTGCAGCGGGCCGACCGCGAGCGGGTGCTGCACGGGTCGGAGTCTGGCGTGATCGTCCGCAACCCCGAAGGTGGGTACACGGAGGCGCATGTGCCGGTCTCGCACGAGGAGGCGTTCAACCTCACCAGGCACCCGCAGCTGCCGGCCCAGGAGGTCAAGGGCAAGCTGCGCGGACGGCTGTCGCGGTGGTTCGCGGACGGCCAGGTGCCGAAGCCCACCAAGGCGGAGATCGCGGGTGCTCACCATCCGCAGAGCCCTGCCTTACCCGGCGAGGAGGACGCGCCAGCGCTGTCAGGCAGCCAGTCTGAGGACCAGCACTAACCAGCGACGGGCTGGCGCAGGATGGTGCGCAGCCGGTCCGGGGCGGTGCGGGTGAAGTCGGAGAGGTAGACCTCGTGGTGGCGCCCGGACGGGGTTAATCCATGGGCTGGCAGATACTCGGTGTGGAGACGGTGCAGCGTCTCTGCTTCGGCATCGAAGGGGCCCAGATGCAGGATCTGGACGCATCGCCCCTCTGTCAGTCGCTCCAGGCGGACGCGTTCGACGACCTCGCCCGCCTTGTCCCGAGCAGAGGAAGCAGCCTCGGCGAACAGCCCAGGAGTGATCCAGTCGGGCACCATCATCAGCAGCGTCCAGTCCCAGGTGGACTTGTCCAGCGCGGTGGTGAAGCTGGCCATGTCAGCAGCGGACCACAAGCCCTCCAGCGGCATCACCGTGTAGTCGCGTCCGAGTTCGCGCTTACTGGCGAACTTGAGCGGATAACCGATGCTGAACAGCGCGGTGACTGCTTCGGCGAAGGGCCCACCTGCGTTGGGGTCACCGCTGCCGTCGATCATCAGGTACTGCATTTCGGGCACCTCTACGACCGCGAACTCCCGTCCGGCCTGGTAGCAGCCCAGCAGCTTCTTGAAGTCGATCTTGTCGGTCATGCGTCCAGCCTCGGTTCAGACGTCTCGAATCGGCAACACCCTGACATGGTGGCAGAGTCCAGCCACCCGTCCGTCTGAACGGGGGTGCCGGTAGGCTTGGCGGGTGCGATTCCTGTCTGGCAAGCCCGAGTTCGACCTGACCTACGACGATGTCTTCATGGCGCCGCGGCGCTCCTCGGTGACGTCACGCCTCGACGTCGACATGACCAGCACGGACGGCCTGAACCTGCCGCTGCCGATGATCGTGGCCAACATGACCGCGGTCGCCGGACGCCGGATGGCGGAAACCGTCGCTCGGCGCGGCGGCATCGCGATCATCCCCCAGGACCTGCCCACCGACATCGTCGCGCGGGCGATCGGCAAGGTGAAGGCTGCGCCGACCGTCTTCGACACCGCGCTGACCATCGATCCGCACGCCACCGTCGGCGAGGCGCTGATGCTGCTGCCCAAGCGCGCGCACGGGATGGTCGTCGTGGTGGACGCGGACGGCGCCCCGATCGGAGCCGTCTCCGAGGCCGAAATGGCCGGGCTCGACCGCTTCGCCCAGGTGCACGAAGCGATGACCACCGACCTCACCCTGCTGCCCGCTGACGCCACGCCCACCGAGGTGTTCGACGAGCTCTCCGCGCGGCGGCACAAGGCTGCCCTGG
The DNA here is from genome assembly GCA_029778515.1 of Actinomycetes bacterium. The sequence goes on along the minus strand of JAKOQD010000175.1, from coordinate 2,152 downwards.
CGGTGCGGGACGGCAAGCTGGTCGGCCTGATGACCCTGAAGGGTGCGGTGCGCGCAGCGCTCTACCAGCCGGCTCTGGACGCGTCCGGCAAGCTCAAGATCGGCGCCGCGGTGGGCATCTCCGGCGATGTCGAGACCCGTGCGGAGGCGCTGCTGAACGCGGGGGCCGACGTGCTCGTCATGGACACTGCGCACGGCCACCAAGAACGGATGATCAGCGCCACCGAGCGGTGTCGCGCCGTGGTGGACGCGCTCGACCGGTTGGTGCCGATCGTGGCCGGCAACGTGGTCACGGCGGACGGCACCGCCGACCTGATCGAGGCCGGAGCCGACGTGGTGAAGGTCGGCGTCGGCCCGGGCGCGATGTGCACCACCCGGATGCAGACCGGGGTTGGGCGTCCGCAGTTCTCGGCGGTGCTGGAGTGCGCGGCCGAGGCCCACGATTCGGGCAAGAGCATCTGGGCGGACGGCGGCGTCCGGCATCCCCGTGACGTGGCCCTGGCGCTCGCGGCCGGATCGGGTGCGGTGATGATCGGTTCGTGGTTCGCCGGCACGCACGAGTCGCCGGGTGAGCTGCTGTTCGCGTCCGACGGCCGGCCGTACAAGGAGTCGTTCGGCATGGCGTCCGCTCGCGCGGTGCGGGCACGGACGCGGACGCAGTCGGCTTTCGACCGAGCTCGCGCTGCTTTGTTCGAGGAGGGAATCTCCTCGTCCCGGATGTATCTGGACTCGGCCCGGCCCGGCGTGGAGGACCTGATCGACTTCATCGTGTCCGGCGTCCGCTCGTCCTGCACGTACGCCGGCGCCCGGAACCTCACCGAGTTCGCAGCCCAGGCGATCGTCGGCGTGCAGTCCGCGTCGGGCTACAACGAGGGCCGCCCGCTGCACTCCAGCTGGTGACCTGACCCGCGATCCCGATGTAACGCAACTTCGCTCCCGAATGGGACTCCCGCTCCCGAATTATCGGTGGCAAACGTCCCATTCGGGAGCGAAGTTCAAGCCCTAGGCGTAACCGGGCTCACTCGTCCAGCGGTCAGATCGACCGGGTCAGTGCTGGTATTCGTCCCGGTAGTACTGGTAGGTCCAGCCGGTGATCGACCAGATGCCCATGCCGACACCGAGCAGCGTGATCCACCAACCGAAGACCGGGCCGAGCAACATCACCGTCACGGTGAGGGCTGCCCAGAACGGCCAGATGCTGCGCGAGGGGAAGAAGCCCATCTCGCCGGCGCCCTCGATGATCTCCCCGTCCTTGCGGTCCTCAGGACGTGCGTCCAGCTTGTTGGACTGGATCGACAGGTAGACCGCCAGCATGGCGCAGAGTGCGAAAGTCATCAGCAGTGCGAACGTGCCGATGACCTCCCGGCTCATGAACCAGTAGATCGGCACCACCACCAGGAAGAAGATCGACAGAAAGACGAAGATCCACCGCTCGGCCTTCACTGCTCAACCTCCTTCTGGGTGGTCTCGTCGATCGCTTCCTGCACCGGATTGATCGGCGCCGCGACCGCCTCGGCCGGGTGGTTCAGGTCGAACGCCGGCGCCTCCGAGCGAATCCGGGGAAGCTTGTTGAAGTTGAACCGCGGCGGCGGGCTCGTGGTCGCCCACTCCAACGACCGGCCCCAACCCCACGGGTCGTCGGTGTTCACCAGCGGCGACTTGCGGCTGATCCAAACGTTCCAGATGAACGGCAGGAACGAGATGCCAAGCAGGAACGCCCCGACCGTGGAGACCTGGTTCAGGAAGGTGAAACCCTCACCGGGCAGGTAGTCGGCAATTCGACGCTGCATGCCTTCCACACCCAGCCAGTGCTGCACCAGGAACGTCAGGTGGAAGCCGATGAACAGCAGCCAGAAGTGCAGCTTGCCGATCCGCTCGTCGAGCATGCGTCCGGTCAGCTTCGGCCACCAGAAGTAGAAGCCGGCGAACATGGCGAACACGACCGTGCCGAAAAGGACGTAGTGGAAGTGCGCCACCACGAAGTAGGTGTCCGACACCGGGAAGTCCAGCGGCGGGGACGCGAGCATGATGCCGGTCAGGCCGCCGAACAGGAAAGTGGTGAGGAAGCCGATGGACCAGACCATCGGGGTATCGAAGCTGATCGCACCACCCCACATCGTGCCGATCCAGTTGAAGAACTTCACCCCGGTGGG
>JAKOQD010000027.1 GCA_029778515.1 Actinomycetes bacterium | reverse complement strand
GCATGATCAGCGCGGCGGTCGGTTTCCAGTGCCCCGAATGTGTCTCGGCCGGAGCCAAGCAGACCCGGCAGCACGAGCTGCCGTACGGCGGGACGCGGGTCGCCAACACCCGGGTGACCACCATCACGCTGATCGGAATTAACGTCGCCGTCTGGGTGCTGTACCTGCTCACCGGCGGGTCGGCCTCGCGGATCCTGGCCAACCTGTTGCTGCTTCCGTCCGGGCAGTGCACGCTGACCGACCAGCCGGGTGCGTACTATCCCGGGGTCGACACTGCGACATGCGCCACGATCGGGAGTACCGCGTGGGTTCCCGGGGTCGCGGACGGTGCCTGGTGGCAGCTGCTGACCAGCGCGTTCAGCCACCTCGACACGGTGCACATCCTGATGAACATGGTTTCGCTGTGGTTCCTCGGCCCGCCATTGGAGGCCGCGCTGGGTCGCGTCCGCTTCCTCGCCGTGTACCTGGTTTCGGCGCTCGCCGGTTCGACGCTGGTGATGTGGCTTTCCGATCCCAGCACCCAGACCCTCGGCGCGTCCGGGGCGATCTTCGGACTGCTCGGCGCGCTGCTGGTGATGGTGTACAAGGTGCGCGGCGACTACCGGACGGTGCTCACCTGGCTGGCGATCAACCTGGTCTACACCTTCGGCTTCGGCTCCGGGATCTCCTGGCAGGGCCACGTCGGCGGCCTGATCGGCGGCTTCGTGATGGCCGCGATCATCGTCTACGCGCCCCGCAAGGACCGGGCGCGGACGCAGTTGCTGGGCAGCATCGGTTTCGTGGTGCTGCTGCTGGTCCTGGTTGCGGTGCGGGTCGCTCAGCTCAGCTGAAGTTTCAGGACGCAGCCGCGGCCAACTCGGGCCAGCCCGACGCGTCCGCGCACAAGCGGCGATGGAAGCCGGTCTCGCCGGTCAGTTCAGGATGGAACGCCACCCCGGTGACCGCGCCCTGCCGGACGCCGACCACCGCCTCGCCGCGCCTCGCCAGCACGCCGACCGCTGGACCCCACTCGACCACCCGCGGGGCACGAATGAACGCGACCCGCACCGGTCCGTCCGTGGTGTTGAGGTCGACCTCGGCTGAATCCAGCTGCGGGCCGAAGGCGTTGCGCTGCACGGTCACGTCGAGCACCCCGAGTGAGCGCTGACCTGGCGCCGGATCCTGCACCCGACCGGCCAGCAGCACCAGCCCAGCACAGGTGCCCAGCGTTGGCAGCCCGGACGCGATCGCGTCCCGCAGCGGCTCGAACAGGCCGAACGTGCGCAGCAGTCGATCGATGGTGGACGACTCCCCACCCGGCAGCACCAAGCCGTCGACGCGCAACCCGTCCGGGCCTTCCAGATCGGCAGGCACGCGCAACTCGGCGACCTGTGCGCCCAGCCCAGCGAGTAACCGCACGTGTTCGCGCACCCCGCCCTGTAGCGCCACGACACCGATCCTCATCGCGTCCCCTCGAGTAAGCCCAGATCCACCGATCGCGCGGGGAGATCCCGGCCTACGCCGGGATGACGGTGGAACGGGGCGGGCCCAGGATGACGGTGGAACGGGGCGGGCCCAGGATGACGGTGGAACGGGGCGGGCCCAGGATGACGGTGGAACCGGGCCAGGTGAATGTCGTGATCTCGCGGCGATTGCGCCGGAACACGCCAGCCCCTGGCGCCGTTTCGCAGACCGGCTGCGAGATCGCGACAGCCCTCCGCGATCCCGGCAGACACCACGCAGAACACCTTCCCTCGGGTGAAGCGATTCGGACCCGAGCGCGTCACGCACGCCGGATTCACGGCCGCATCGACCGTCGAGGGTCCGAATCCCGTCATCCCGCGATCACCAGCCGCGTTCGGCCAGCCGATGGGGCGCAGCGAGGTCGGAGACGTTGATGCCCACCATCGCCTCGCCGAGCCCACGCGAAGCCTCGGCGATCGCGGCCGGGTCGTTGTAGAGCGCGGTGGCCTTCACAATCGCGGCTGCGCGCGCCGCCGGATCGCCCGACTTGAAGATGCCAGAGCCGACGAAGACCCCGTCCGCGCCGAGCTGCATCATCAGCGCTGCGTCGGCCGGCGTGGCGACCCCGCCGGCAGTGAACAGCACCACGGGCAGTGTCCCGGTCTCGGCCACCTCGCGCACCAGGTCGTAGGGCGCCTGCAGTTCCTTGGCTGCGACGTAGAGCTCATCGGGATTGGCCGCGAAGGTGGCCTGCAGACCGGCGATTTCGCGTCGGATCGTCCGGATGTGCTTGGTGGCCTCGGAGACGTCGCCGGTGCCGGCCTCGCCCTTGGAACGGATCATCGCTGCGCCTTCGGCGATCCGCCGCAGAGCCTCACCGAGGTTGGTCGCGCCACAGACGAAGGGCACGTCGAATGCCCGCTTGTCGATGTGATTGACGTAGTCAGCAGGCGATAGCACCTCGGATTCGTCGATGTAGTCCACCTTCAGGTACTGCAGCACCTGGGCCTCGACGAAGTGCCCGATCCGGGCCTTGGCCATCACCGGTATCGAGACTGTGTCGATGATCGCGCTGATCAGATCGGGGTCGCTCATCCGCGCCACGCCGCCTTGGGCGCGAATGTCGGCAGGGACGCGTTCGAGCGCCATCACCGCGACCGCGCCGGCGTCCTCGGCGATCCGGGCCTGCTCGGGCGTGACCACGTCCATGATCACACCGCCCTTGAGCATGTCGGCCAGGCCGCGCTTGACCAGGGGGGATCCAGTGAGAGTTGTCATGGCAGCAATCCTCCGGCTTCTTACTGGTACAACCCAAGATCCAGAACCGATGCACTCTGACTGGGCCAGTATCCTGGAGGAATGCGCACCGCCCCGGAGATCACGCTCGCCTTGAGGCTTTCCGGCGACGGTCCGTTGCCGGCCCAACTCGCCTACGAACTTCGGCGCCTGATTTCCGACGGCGTGCTCGCTCCCGGCGACGCCCTGCCCTCCTCTCGGGCGCTGGCCGCCCACCTCGGCGTCTCCCGCGGCTCCGTGGTCGCGGGTTACGACCAGCTACTGGCCGAGGGGTACCTGGCCGCGAGCACCGGACGGGCCACGATCGTGAATCCGGCGCTGCGCCAACTGCGTCCACGACGTGACCCGGTGGTCCCGGCCGCGTCGGCCGTCGCCGAACCGACGCTCAACCTGCGCCCGGGCCGTCCCTGGGCCGCCGACGTGACCGGCGCCGCCTGGCGCGCGGCGTGGCGGCAAGCATCGCTGGCCTCGGTCGACCTGCCCGTCCCAGCGCTGGGCCTGCCCACGTTGCGGACGGCCTGGGCCGACCACCTGCGCCGGATGCGCGGCGTGCTGCGCGGCCCGTCCCAGATCGCGGTGACCGGTGGCGGCCGCGAAGGTCTGGCCCTGCTGCTGCTGGCCCTGGGCGGCACCCGCCCGCTGACCGTGGGCGTCGAGGAGCCCGGCTACCCCTCGCTGCGCAGGGTGCCCGCCAGATTCGGGGCCACGGTGCTGCCGCTGGCTGCCGACCGGCACGGTCTGGACGTCGCTGCACTGCCCACCGGGAAGGCCGCCCCTGACCTGCTGCTGGTCACGCCCAGCCACCAGTACCCACTGGGCGGCACGCTGCCGGTCGATCGGCGCCAGGCACTGCTGGAGTGGGCCCGGCAGCATCGGGTGGTAGTGGTCGAGGACGACTACGACTCCGAACTGCGCTACACCAGCCAGCCACTTCCGGCGCTGGCCGCGTTGGATGATCCCGCCGACGAGCGCGTAGTGCTGCTCGGCACCCTTTCCAAGACTCTCACTCCGGCTCTGGCCACCGGCTTCCTGGCCCTTCCCGGCTGGCTGGTACCGGCGGTGAGCGCGGTTCGGGCAGAACTGGGTAGTCCGGTCGGACTGGTCCCGCAGCTGGCCCTGGCCACCTATCTCGACTCCGGCGCGCTGCGCCTGCACACCCAGCGGGTCCGCAATCGGTACCGGCGCCGCCGGGCACAGGTCGTAGCCGCACTTGCCGCGGTCGAGGGCATCCGGGTCTACCCGATGGACGGCGGGCTGCACGCCGTGGTCGAAACGGTCCGCCCCGAAACCGAGGTGGTCGCCACCCTGACCGCGGCCGGGGTGCAGGTCAGCCCACTGTCGCAGTACTGGTCCGGCGGCGGCACCCGCTCGGGCATTGTCTTCGGCTTCGGCGCCGTCGCTGAGGACGAGCTCGCCCGCGGCTTGAAGCTGATCGCCGCCGCCGCCGCTCAACACTAGGCCCCGATCGAGTTCGGGCCGGCGTCCGCCGACTCTGGCAACTTCGCTCCCGAACAGGACGACCCCGGCATGGACAACCGTCGCGTCCGGGCCGTGCTGGCCTAACTGAACCGCTGAAGCGACTTCGCTCGTTTACACCTAACCGTCATCCCGGCGAAAGCCGGGATCTCTAGAAGGGCTCAGCAGGCGTACGGCAGCCTAGAGAGATGGTCCGACCGCGTCCCGCGCGACGCTGAATGCGCGGACGCAGGCCCGCACGTCATCGGCAGAATGCGCGGCCGAGAGCTGCACGCGAATCCGCGCTCTCCCCTGCGGCACCACCGGATAACTGAAGGCGATCACGTACACGCCCTCGGCGAGCATCCGGTCGGCGATGGCCGCGGCCTGCCGGGCACCGTCCGCGCCCGGGAACATCACCGGCACGATTGGGTGCGCACCGGGCAGCAGCTCGAACCCAGCCGCGGTCATCAGCTCGCGGAACAAGGCCGCATTCGAGTTGAGCCGGTCACGGGCGTCCGCCGACGAGCTGACCAGCTCCAACGCGGCCAGCGAGCCGGCCACCACCGCCGGCGCCACCGAGTTCGAGAAGAGGTACGGACGCGCCCGTTGCCGCAGGAGCGCGATCACCTCGGAAGGTCCGCTCACATAGCCACCGGACGCACCGCCGAGCGCTTTCCCCAGAGTGCCGGTGATCACGTCCACCCGGTCGGCGACGCCGAACAACTCCGGCGTCCCTCGCCCACCGGTGCCGACGAAACCGACCGCGTGCGAATCATCCACGACCACCAGAGCGCCGTAGCGCTCGGCGAGGTCGCAGATGCCCTCCAGGGGCGCGAAATAGCCGTCCATCGAGAACACGCCGTCGGTGACGATCACTTTGCGACGGGCATCGGCGGCGGTCACCAGTTGGGCTTCCAGGTCGGCCAGGTCACGGTTGCGATAGCGGTAGCGCGCGGCCTTCGACAGCCTGATGCCATCGATCAGCGAAGCGTGGTTCAGCTCGTCGGAGATGATCGCGTCCGCCTCGCCGAAGAGCACCTCGAAGAGCCCGCCGTTGGCGTCGAAACAGCTCGAGAACAGAATGGTGTCCTCGGTGCCGAGAAACTCGCTCAGCCGGCGCTCCAGCTCGACGTGCTGGGTCTGCGTCCCGCAGATGAAGCGGACGGACGCCATCCCGAAGCCCCACTCGTCCAGCGCGGTCTTTGCGGCCGCGAGCACCGCCGGGTGGTCGGCCAGCCCCAGGTAGTTGTTGGCGCAGAAGTTGAGCACCGGCCCGGACGGTGTGGCCACCTGCGCCGACTGCGGGGTGGTCAGCTGCCGCTCGCTCTTGAAGAGCCCGGCCGCTCGAATCTCGCTCAGGGTGGTGGCCAGGTCATCGCGGAAGGCGTACATGCCGTCACCCTATTGCCGCAAGCGCCCAAGAGCAGGAGCCGATCCATGCCCTCGATGCACTCCAGCGCCCGATTTCCGGCCCCAGCGACCATCCAGGGCCGAAATCAGCTCACGACCAGTCGAGGATCACCTTTCCGCACTCCCCAGTGCGAGCGATCGCGAAAGCCTCGGCCCAGTCGGAGGCGGGGAAGCGGTGGGTGATCACCGAGCGGACGGCGTCGGCGAACACCGGCGAGGTGGCCAGCATCGAGCTCATCAGGTACCAGGTCTCGAACATTTCCCGTCCGTAGATCCCCTTGATGGTGATCATGTGGGTGATCACCCGGCCCCAATCGATCGGGTACGGGTCCTTCGGCAGGCCGAGCATGGCCACCTTGGCGCCGTGGTTGAGGTTGGCCAGCATCTCCGCGACCGCCGACGGCGCCCCGGACATCTCCAGTCCGATGTCGAAACCCTCCCGCATACCAAGCTGGTGCTGCGCGTCGGCGAGCCGGGTGCGGCCAACGTTCACGCACAGGTCGGCCCCGGCGCCCGCGGCCAGGCCCAGCCGGTAGTCGGACAGATCGGTGACCACCACGTGCTTGGCCCCGGCATGGCGGACGATCGCCGCGGCCATCACTCCGATCGGTCCGGCGCCGGTGATCAGCACGTCCTCCCCCACCACCGGCCACTGCAGCGCGGTGTGGGTGGCATTGCCGAGCGGGTCGAAGATCGCCCCCAGATCGGGGTCGATCGCGTCCGGTTGCAGCCAGACATTGGACGCCGGCAGCACCACGAAGTCGGCGAAGGCACCGTCGGTGTTCACCCCGAGCCCGACGGTGTGGATGCAGACGTGGCGCCGTCCGGCCCGGCAGTTGCGGCAGCGTCCGCAGACGATGTGGCCCTCCCCGGACGCCCGCGCACCCAGCGCGATCCCGGTCACCTCGGCGCCGACCTCGACCACCTCGCCGTAGAACTCGTGGCCGATGGTCAGCGGAGCGCGGACGGTGGAAGCCGCCCAGTCGTCCCACGATTCCAGGTGCAGGTCGGTGCCGCACAGGCCGGCCCGCATCACCCGGATCTTCACCTCGGTCGGCCCGCAGTTCGGCTCCGGAACGTCACGGAGTTCCAGTCCCGGTCCGGCGTGTGTCTTCACCAGTGCGCGCATACCGAGCACGCTATCGCCCGTCCGCGCAGCCCAGCTCGCTGCACGACCGATGCACGATCGGGGAGAAAGGAACCGCCAGCGCGCTAGTGAAACGTCAAGGTCCACCGCCTGACGCAGCAAGGGCCGGCCGGGATCACTCCCGACCGGCCCCGCTCACGGCCTACCGGGCGACTACAGGTTCCAGTTGTAGTTGCCGGCGTTCGGATCGGTGCTGTTGTCGACGACCACGGTCTTCATGATCTTGTCGGCGATGGTCTGACGCTTGGCGTCCCACAGCGGGAACAGCCAACCGATGTAGCAGATGACCGAGTCGACGATGTGGGCGAACTGACGGATGATGCCGTTGGTTGAACCGATCGGCTGCCCGGTCTCCTCGCTGATCAGCTTGGTCTTGGCGATGCTGCGGCCGAAGGTGACCCCGGTGGTGCCGCTCTTGTAGCCCAGGTAGACCATCCAGCCGACACCCAGGACGAAGTTCACCAGGCTGCCGAGGCCGCTGTTGACGCTGCTCAGGATGCTGCCGACGACGCCGATCACCAGGCCGGCGGCGACGTAGTCGATCAGGCCGCCGAGGGCACGCTTGGTCCAGTCGACCAGTGGTGCGCCGGTGGGTCCGACCGGTCCTGCAGGCGGGTAGGCGCCCGGCTGCTGGCCGTAGCTCTGGGCCGGCGGGTAGCCGGCGGGCTCGGGGAAGCCGGGGTTCGGCGGCTGGTTGTAGCCACCGGCAGCGCGGTACGGATCAGCGGCCGGAGGCAGGTTGAGGCTGTCGGGTGCAGCCGGGGGCTGGTAGCCACCGGACGCGGG
>JAKOQD010000174.1 GCA_029778515.1 Actinomycetes bacterium | reverse complement strand
GGATCGATGAAGTCGTTGGTCATCTTCGGCAGCGGTGTGAACTGCTCGGGCAATAGGCCGTCCAGGCCGAAGCGGTCCCTGCCGTCGTCGGTGGTGAACAGGCTCCGGCCGAAGCCGAACGTGATGGTCAAGCCGTACGGGCCGAGCCCGGCGGCCTCGCCGGTGTCGTCCGGTGGTAGGTAGGGGCCACCGCCGAAGGCGCCCTTCGCGCTCACGTCGAGCCCCAGCACCATTCGGCTGGCGGCGTAGGTCCAGTCCTGCAGCAGCTCGATCAGGTCTTCGCGGGTGACGCCCTCACGCAGGTTGTAGGCGGCGAAGTGCATTCGGTCCTGCGCCGGGGTGATGACGCCGCCCTGGTGTTCGGCAAAGAACGGGTACTCCAGCGAATCGTTGCTCCCACCAGGGGAGTTGGCCGCAATCGCGGTGGCAGTGCCAGCACCGGCCACCGCGCCCACGGCTAGTCCGAGCCCCCCGCTCAGGGCGAGCATGCCGCGCCGGGACAACCCTCGTGGCCGCCCCGAAGCCACCGCTGCGTTGGTCGACTCGGTTGCGCGGACCGCTTCGACCTCAGGCTGCTCGGTCACTTGATGCCCAGCACCGCGTTGGTCAGCTTGGACAGGGGCTCACGGGTGGCGTCGATCTGGTCGATGAGCTCGCGCTGCTGGTCGCGATCGACCTTGTCGTAACTGACGTAGCCGTCCTTCAGGTTGCCGTACTTGTCCAGCAGGGCTTGCAGCTTGTCGAATTCGGTGCCGATCGAGGTGACCAGCTCCTTACCGTCGCTCTTGCGCTCGGCGATCGGCGCGACCAGGTCGAACGCGATTTTCGCGCCCTGCAGGTTGCCTTGGAAGTCGTAGAGGTCGGTGTGCGACCACCAGTCCTCTTCGCCGGTCACCTTGCCGACCGCGATCTCCTCCAGCAACCCGGACGCGCCGTTGGAGACGGTGGCGATGTCGAGCTTCTGGGTCTTGATGAAGTCGGTGGCGTGCACGGTGTCGTACAGCTTGGTCACGTCGGCGACCAGGGCTGCCGCGATCCGCTCCCGGTCGGCGGTGGTGGACGCCTGCCAGCCAGCGAGTGCGGACGAGCCGTCCGGCTGAACGGCATTCTTGGCCGGCGGCCACAAGTCCTTCTCCATGCGGTGGAAGCCGAGCCATTCGGTGAAGGTCGGGTCGTCGCCGGCGAGCGCGTCCGCCTCTGCGATGTAGTCGATCTCGCGGTAGTCGATGCGGGGGTCGAGCACGCCGAGGGCTTCGGCGATCGGCTCGATCCGCTCGTAGTTCACCCGGGTGAGGGCGAACAGCGACTTCGCGGTCTCGTCGTCACCGCTGGCGTAGGCGGCGGCGAACTTCTCCACGTTCGGGACGAGCTCGGCGACCTCGTTCTTCACGAAGTTGACGTAGTCGACCACGGCTGCGTCGAAGAGTTCCTGGTCCTCACCGGAGAGCTCGATCTTCTCTCCGGTGACGTTGAACTCGGTTTCGCCGACATTCTCGCCACGCATGCCCGGCTTGCACGCGGTGAAGTACTTGCCCGGCTGCAGCGCCACCGACAGGTCGGCGGACGCGCCCGGCGCGATGTTCTCGCGCTCCGCGACGATCCGCAGGCCGTCATCACCAAGCAGGTAGAACTCGGTGGTCTTGTCGCCGGAGTTCGTGATCTGGAAGGTGGCGTTACCGCTCGTGGCCGTGTTGGTGGACACGGTGCAGGCGTCCGCGGTCGAAGCCACGGTGAGCACCCCCGAGGCCGCGGACGCACCGGACGCGCCGCCGGACGGCTCGGTCGCGGCTGCCGGACGGTTCGCGACGCAGCCGGTGAGCAGCAGTGCCGCGGTTGCGCCGACGGCCACCCAGCGCAGGGCGGTGGAGATCATGAAGAGGTCCTTTCATCAATTGCGAGATCAGCCGCAGGGTCATCCCGGCGCAGGCCGGCATCTCTCAACGGAACAGCATTGGCAAGACTCGGTCGGCTGGAGCCGTTTGTTGCCGGAAGGGCAGCGTCCGCTGGAACGGGAGCGATAGCAGGGACGGGGTCGGCGACGGCTGGCGTCGCAACGGCCGCGAGTCGCGCCATGCGCGCCACCCGGTTGCGGTGCACCCGGATCAGGAAGCGCGGCATCACTTCGGCCAGGTAGATGGCCCAGGCGGTGACCTCCAGCCAGCTCATCTGCGGGGTGAAGCCGACCGTCCCCTTCAGGAAAGTGGCCACCAGGCCGCTGGGATCCATGCTGTCGGACAAGTCGAAAGCCCAGCCGAACGGGAACGCCGCGAGCCAGTATGGGCCGTCGGTGAGGCCGACCAGCACCTCCCCGGTGCGCAGGTCGGTGGGGGTGATCGGGTGGCCGGAGAACGGCCCGGGCAGGATGGCCGCCTCCTGCAGGTCGTGGATGCCGTAGGCCAGGATGCCGGCGGCGACGATGATCAGGAAGGCGCCCGTCCACGCGAAGAACGTGCCCAGGTTGATTCGCACCATGCCGCGGTACAGCAGGTACCCGATGCCGGCGGCGACTCCGATGCCGACCAGCGCACCAAGCAGGGCTTCAGGCTGGCCGGCCCACCCCCAGAGC
>JAKOQD010000173.1 GCA_029778515.1 Actinomycetes bacterium | reverse complement strand
GCTGCTCACATCAGGGGTGAGTGCTGGGATGGTCCACAGGATGCTGGCGACCAGGCCGATGCCGGAGATCAGCGTCCAGATCGCTCCGCCCATGCGGTCGGTGAGTGGCGAGAAGAGCACGCGGGCGCCCGCCCCCACCAACGGACCGAGGAACACGAAGGCCGTCGGATCCGGCACCTGGTAGCCGGCGACCAGGATCTGGGCGGTCGCGCCGGTGCCCTGGACGATGCCGGGGTTGGCCGCGCCGTAGAGGTTGCCCATCAGCAGGCCGAACTGGGCCGAGAGGCCGGAGAACGTACCGAAGGTCATGATGTACAGCAGGGTCATCCACCAGGTGTCCTGGTTGGCGAAGATGTCGAACTGCTGGGAGATGTTGGCCTTGATCGGCACCGACTTCAGGTACTGCCACGCGATCCAAGCGCCGATCAGGATGAACGGCAGCCAGACGAAGGACGCAGCCTGGTACCAGACTTCCCGATCAGGTTTGCCGGCGATCTTCATCATCTGGCTCTGGCCCATCCACCACAGCATGCCGAGGCCGATCAGCCACGGGGTGAGGAGCTGAACCAGCGAAACCCCGAAGTTGCCGATGCCGGCCTGCAGTCCGAGCGCGGTGCCCTGTTTGTTGCGCGGGAAGAAGTAGGAAGTCGACGGCATGAAACCGGAGAACGCGCCGCCACCGATGCCGGCCAGGAACGCCAACACCAGGAGCTCCCAGTAGGGCGCGGTGGGCGACATCGAGCGGACGCCCCAGCCCAGCACCGGGAAGAACAGCAGCAGGGTGGTCGCGGCCACCATCTTGCGGGTGCCCATGACCGGTGGCAGCACCATCCACACCAGCCGCAGCAGGCCGCCGGAGAGGCCCGGGATCGCGGCGAGCCAATACAGCTGCTCGCGCGTGAAGCTGTAGCCGATGGCGTTCAGCTTGGGGACGATGGCCGAGGGCAGGAACCAGGTGACGAAGCAGAGCGTGAGGGTGAAGGTGGTGATCCACAGGGTCTGCCAGGCCAGGCGTTTGTCCCAGGTCTGCTCGTTCTCCGGGTCCCAGGACTTCAGCCATTCGGGGCCACCCTGGAGTCGCTCGACGATGGAACCGCTCATGCTTTTGCCTCCTCATTGAGGGAAATCGTGTCAATGTGCTCGGTGTCGAAATGGTCGGCGAGCTGCGGTGCCTGGGCATGCAGCATGCGGACGATGGTCAGGTGCATCCAGATCGCGCAGATCGCGGTGAGGATGAACAGGACGAAGAAGGTGCTGGTCGGGAAACCCGTCCAGAGCTTGGTGTATGCGAACAGCGGCGGAAGGATAAAGCCCCCGAGCCCTCCCAGCATGCCGACCAGGCCGCCGACCGAGCCGACGTTGTCGGGAAAGTATTCGGGGATGTGCTTGTAGACACCGGCCTTGCCGACGCCCATCGCACAGCCGAGCAGGAACACCAGGAAGGTGAACCACCAGACATTGATCGAGTAGGCCAGATGCTCGGTCTGGCTGCCGTCGGCATGCGTGATCACGATGTGGCCGTTCGGCATCATCAGGATGCCGGTGGTGGCCAGCATGACCGTGAAGGTTGTGTACATCACCTTGCGGGCGCCGATGCGGTCGGAGATCCAGCCGCCCAGCGGACGCAGCAGCGAGGCCGGGAAGATGAACACCGCGGTGAGCAGGGCGGCCGTGTACAGCGGAACCTTGAAGTTGTCGACGTAGTACTTCGGCAGCCATGCCGACAACGCGACATAGGCGCCGAAGACCGCCACGTAGTACAGGCTGAACCGCCACACCCGTACGTGGGTCAAGGGAGCGAGCATGTCGCGGATCGGCTTGCTTTCCCCGGCCAGCCGGTCGTGGCGCGGCACGATCAGCCACGTGAGCACAGCGAGCACCACCAGCAGCACCGAGTAGATCACCGGCACCAGCCGCCAGCCGCCCTGGATGCCGAAGATGAAGGTGGCCCCGGCTGTGCCTGCGATCAGCGGCGGGCCGATGAACTTGGTCACGGAGGCGCCGACGTTGCCCGCCCCGAACAGGCCGAGCGCGAAGCCCTGGCGCTCGCGTCCGAACCAGGCGGCGTTCCAGGCGATGCCGACGCTGAAAAGGTTCCCCGCGAAACCGACCAGGAAGGCCAGGATCAGCAGAACGCCGTAGCTGTGCGCTGTGGCCACGAAGTAGGCAGGGACGGCAGTGGCGGCCAGCATGAAGATCGTGACCTTGCGACCCCCGATCCGGTCGGTGATCATGCCGGCCGGCAGGCGCCACATCGAACCGTTCAGCACGGCCAGCGCGGTGATCCAGGACAACTGCACGTCGTCGAGCAGCAGCTCTTTCTGGATCTCGATGCCCAGGATGCCGAACATCAGCCAGACCGCGAACATCACGGTGAAGTCGATGGTCGACATGGCCAGGACTCGGTTCGCGCCCCTGCCCGTCTCGTGGATGGGCGCGACTACGTCGTCGCCGTGATGGGGGTGCGCGGCGTGGGTGGTCTGGGTCATCGGGTCTTCCGGTCTCGATCCTGTGTGCCAATGGGGTCCCAGCCGCGGACGCGTCCGCGCGAGGGGGTCGGGGTGAGCGCGTCCCGGCTGCGGTACACGATGTACGGCCGGAACAGGTAGTGCAGCGGCACGGTGAACGCGTGCACAAGCCGGCTGAACGGCATCAATGCGAACAGGGCGAAGCCAACCAGGATGTGCAGCTTGAACTGCCAGGTCGCGGCTGCCATGGCCTCGACATTCGGCTGGAAGACCAGCAGCGAGCGGAACCAGATCGACACGGTCTCGCGGTAGTTGTGGTGTTCACCGCTAGCGGTCTGGTCGCCGGTGAGAGTGGCGATCATCCCGAACAC
This sequence comes from Actinomycetes bacterium, assembly GCA_029778515.1. The sequence goes on along the minus strand of JAKOQD010000173.1, from coordinate 2,897 downwards.
GATCGCGGCCACCAGCACCACGTACATCAGCTTGTCGTTGCGGGTGGTCGCAAGGAACACCGGCCCGGTGGTGCGCCGCCGGTAGATCAGCAGGACGATACCCGCCAGGGTCGCGACGCCGGCCAGCGTGCCGGCCACGAGCGCCACCATGTGATACGTCTCCTGGGTCACGACCAGGTCGGTCCACGCCTTCGGGATCAGCAGCCCCAACAGGTGCCCCATCAGGACGACGAACAGGCCGTAGTGGAACATCGGGGACGCGATTCGCAGCAGCTTGGACTCATACAGCTGGGACGAGCGGGTGGTCCACCCGAACTGGTCGTACTTGTAGCGCCAGATCGTCCCGGCGACCAGCATGATGACGACGACGTACGGCAGGGCTCCCCAAAGCAGGACGTCCAGGGCGTTCATCTCAACTCCTCACCAGTTCGAGCCCGACCAATTCGATCGGTTGCACCTCGCCGAACCGTGCCTGCACCTCGGCGCGGGTGGTCGGCGACGGTCCGGGCAGCAGGTCGCAGACTGCGGCCAGCACGCCGGCATGCGGCAGGTGGTCCTTCGACAGGCCGAGCCGGATCAACTCAACGCTGGCGCGGAAGCGCTGCAGCAGGCCGAACCCTCTTTCGGGGTCCGCTGCGGTGAACTCGAGCACCATCGGCAGGTAGTCGGGCAGCTCGCCGCCGGTGTCGGTCAGCAGCCCGGACTCGCGGTAGACCTGCTTCACCTCGGCCAGCACGTTGCCGCGCCGCCGCGTGTCGCCGTCGGTCCAGTAGCTAAGGTGCAGCGAATGCTTGCGAGACAGGTCGAACTCCTGCACGTGGAAGGCCTGGAGGAGTGACAGCAGTTCGTCCGGGTCTTCAGCGTCGGATGCGGACGCCGTCTCGCCACGAAGATGCGCGAGCACCGGGGCGAACTGCTCGGCCGCTGGACCACCGATGAGCGCGGTTTCGATCAGGTCCAAGCGGTCGAGCAGTTCGGCTTCCGGGTAGGCCAGCACCAGCGCTGCGGCCTGGCAGATCGTTGCTGCGGAGATCCCGGCCTTCGCCGGGACGACGTTCGAGGTGGTTTCGGCGGCAGTCATCGTGGTGCCACCTTCGTCATCCCGGGCAAGGCCTGGGATCTGGACCTTTCGGCTTCGGGAGAACAGCGGGCTCATGGCTTCGCGTCCTCGTTGGCGTCCCAGTTGAGCAGCGCGGTGCGGTTCTGCAACTGGTCGGACGAGGCGGCCTCCTCGGCCTGCTGGCGGGCCTTCAGCGCCGTGTAGGTCTCGATCGCGACCGGCACGGGGCGTCCCGACGCTTCGCCGAACGGACCCGACTCGTACATGCCCGGGCCACCCTCGAAGTCGAGCGAACAGGCGAGTTCCTCAAGGTTGTGCGCCTCCTCGTGGTGCGCCTTGGGGATCACGTAGCGCTCGTCGTACTTGGCGATCGCCAGCAGCCGGTACATCTGCTCCAACGCCTCCGGCGTCATGCCCACGGCGGCGGCGAGTTCCGGGTCGCGTCCGGTGCCAAGGGTCACGCCGCGCATGTAGGCCCGCATGGCGGCCAGCTTCTGCAGCACTCCGGTGACGATCGCGGTGTCGCCTGCGGTGAACAGCTCAGCCAGATAGGTGACGGGGATCCGCAGGGCGTCGATCGCGCCGAACAGGTTGCCGGCGGCTTCGGCGTCGTGGCCCTGCGCAGCCAGGTGGTCGACAACCGGGGACAGCGGCGGGATGTACCAGACCATCGGCATGGTGCGGTACTCCGGATGCAGCGGCAGCGCGACCTTGAAGTGCTTGATCAGGGCATAGATCGGCGAACGCTGCGCGGCTGCGATCCAGTCCTCCGGCATTCCACCGGCCCTGGCCAGAGCGATGACTTCCGGATCGTTCGGGTCGAGCAGCAGGTCCATCTGCGCTTCGTAAAGGTCTTTTTCGTCGGCCACGGCAGCCGCGGTCACGGCGTCCGGGTCGTAGAGCACGATGCCCAGGTAGCGCAGCCGGCCGACACAGGTCTCCGAGCACACCGTCGGCAGCCCGACCTCGATCCGCGGGTAGCAGAAGGTGCACTTCTCGGCCTTGCCGGAGCGGTGGTTGAAGTAGATCTTCTTGTACGGGCAGCCGGTGATGCATTGACGCCAGCCGCGGCAGCGGTCCTGGTCGACCAGGACGATGCCGTCCTCGGCCCGCTTGTAGATCGCCCCGGACGGGCACGACGCCATGCAGGACGGGTTCAGGCAGTGCTCGCAGATCCGCGGCAGGAAGAACATGAAGCTCTTCTCGTACTCGAACTTGATCTGCTCGTTGGCCTGCTCACGCAGCTTCTGCACGATCGGGTCGGCGTCGCCGGTGGCATGGACGCCGCCCAGCGAATCGTCCCAGTTAGCCGACCAGGTGATCTTGGTGTCCTCGCCGGTGATCAGCGACTTCGGCCGGGCCACCGGGAAGTCGTCGCCGAGCGGGGCCGAGATCAGGTTCTGGTAGTCGTAGGTCCACGGCTCGTAGTAGTCACTGAGCTCGGGCTGGACGGGCGAGGCGAAGATGCTGAGCAGCTTCTGGAACCGTCCGCCACTACGCAACTTGAGGCCGCCGGAGGCAGTCCGCACCCAGCCGCCGCGCCACTTGTCCTGGTCCTCGTAGCGGCGCGGGTAGCCGAGCCCGGGCCGGGTCTCGACGTTGTTGAACCAGACGTACTCGGTTCCGGCACGGTTCGTCCAGGCCTGCTTGCAGGTGACCGAGCAGGTGTGACAGCCGATGCACTTGTCGAGGTTCATCACCATGCCGACGTGTGCCATCACTCGCTTGGGGGTGGCCATCAGTACTGCACCTCCTGGCTGCGGCGGCGGACGGTCGAGACGATGTCGCGTTGCACCCCGGTCGGGCCGAGGTAGTTGAACGCGTACGACTGGTGTGC
>JAKOQD010000172.1 GCA_029778515.1 Actinomycetes bacterium | reverse complement strand
TTCACGGTCGAACAGGGCCAGGTGGTCACGCTGCTCGGCACCAACGGTGCGGGCAAGTCGACCACGCTGCGGACGATCTCCGGACTGATCCCCCTCGTGTCGGGTGAGATCTGGTTCGAGGGCAAGCGGCTGGACGGGATTCCCGCGCACAAGGTGGTGGAACGCGGCATCGCGCATTCACCGGAGGGCCGGCGGTTGTTCCGGCAGATGACCGTCGAGGAGAACCTGAAGCTCGGCGCCTACTCGCGCAAGGACGCCGACGGCGTGAAGCGCGACCTGGCCCGCGTGTACGAGATGTTCGAGGTGCTGGGGGAGCGACGCAATGAGGCCGCGGGGCTGTTCTCTGGCGGCGAGCAGCAGATGCTGGCGATCGGCAGGGCGCTGATGAGCCAGCCCAAGCTGCTGATGCTCGACGAGCCGTCGATGGGGTTGTCGCCGATCATGACCATGCGGGTGATGGCGACGATCAAGGAGTTGCAGTCGCAAGGCATGACGATCCTGCTGGTGGAGCAGAACGCACAGGCCGCGCTCTCGCTCGCCGACCGCGGCTACGTGCTCGAAGTCGGCCAGATCATGTTCTCCGACTCCGGCCGTAACCTGCTCGGCGACGACCGGGTCAAGCGCACCTACCTGGGCGTCGACTAGCCGGGCGTCGACTGACCCACCGGGCCACCGTCCGCGCTGGCCCGCCGGCGGCTCGCGCCCACCGACCACGCAACTTCGCTCCCGAATGGGATCCGCGCTCCCGAACATTCGGGAGCGGGAGTTCCATTCAGGAGCCAACTTATGGTCGGGGGTTCGGCGGGGACGCGGTGTCGTCGGCGCGGCTGACCCGTCCGCGGGAGTCGGGTGCCTAAGGTGACCGGGTGCGTTATTCCGAGGATGTGTTGCAGCCCGGCTGGCAGCGGGCGGGCAAGCCCGTTTCGGCGGAGACTCCGGTCGCGGTCGGCCTGGTGGTGGAAGACCCCACGTCCGGCTTCTGTGGCGCGATCGTGCGCTGGGAGAACGGGCTGGTGGTGCTGGAGGACCGGCTCGGTAAGCGCCGCAGCTTTCCGTTCGGGCCGGGCTTCTGGCTGGACGGCAAGCCGGTCAGCCTGGTGGCGCCCAAGCCGGTGCCGCGCAACCAGCCGACGCACACCGCGTCCGGTTCGCGGATCGGTGTACCCTCGGCTGCCAAAGTGGCCCTGGAATCGCGGATCTACGTCGAGGGCCGGCACGACGCAGAGCTGGTCGAGAAGATCTGGGGCGACGATCTGCGCCATGTCGGGGTAGTGGTCGAGTACCTCGGCGGCATCGACGATCTGGTCAGCATCGTCGCTGAGTTCCAGCCGGGTCCCGGCCGGCGACTGGGCGTCCTGGTCGATCACCTGGTCGCCGGCACCAAGGAGTCCCGGATCGTGGCCGGTCTCGATTCGGCGCACGTGCTGGTTACCGGGCATCCATTCATCGACATCTGGCAGGCCGTGTTGCCCCAACGGGTCGGGCTCGACGCTTGGCCGCAGGTGTCCCGGCGGGTGGACTGGAAGACCGGAATCAGCACCGCGCTCGGCCGGCCGGTACGCAGCCAGGCCGACATCGCAGCCACCTGGCAGTGGATTCTCGGACGCGTCCGCGACTGGCACGACCTCGATCCAGCCCTGCCCCGCGAGGTCGAGCGGCTGATCGACTTCGTGACCACGGACTAGTCGAGATCGTCCGGCCCCGCAACCTGGTTTGCAGAGCGGACGACGACGAATCGTGAGCGTTTGCATGGCTAGCCTGGGGCGGGTTACTTCCCCGGGCCAGAGAACAGGTGAATCGCAGTGCAGACCGAGCAGGTGTCCGACGTTCTCATCGATGTGGCCGCTCGCCTGATCCTGCCGCGATTCGGTTCGCTGCACAGTGCCGACATCCACGAGAAGGCCCCCGGCGACCTGGTGACGGTCGCCGACCGCGAGGCCGAGGTCGAGATCGGACGGATCCTGTTGCAGGACGATCCCAACGCGCTGATCGTCGGCGAAGAGGGCGTGTTCGCCGAACCCGGCAGCCTCGACCAGTTGCCCAACGCCCGGCACGCCTGGGTCATCGATCCGGTGGACGGAACCCGCAACTTCGCCAGGGGCAGGGGCGACTTCGCGGTGATGCTCGCCGAGGTTCGCGACCGTGTGACCACCCGCGGCTGGATCTGGCAACCCGTCCATTCCCGGATGTACGTGGCCGAGCGCGGGGCGGGCGTCACCTGCAACGGAAAGCAACTGCCACCACCGCCGCCCAGCCCGCGCAGCGTCCCACTAGGCGCTACCTATCTGCCGGTGTCCGGCGAAGACCACGCCAAGGTGAAGGTGGTCAGGTCATGGGGATCCTGCGGCATCGACTACCCGAAGCTGATCGAGGGCGAGGTCGACTTCCTCAGCTACCGCTCGATGTTCCCCTGGGACCATCTCGCCGGCGGCCTGATGGCAACCGAACTGGGCGGCCGGATGGCTACTGACGCCGGTGTCGACTACCAGGCCGGCGTGATCGGACGCCGGCTGCTGACCGCGGCCAACCCGCAGTTGTGGCAGACCGCGCGGGACGCCCTCGTCGGCGGCTGACTCCGTCTCGACGCCCTGCGTCCGAGATGGCAGAGTGGCCACCAGACACGACGGGAGCTGACATGGCCGAGCAAGACAACGATGACCTGAAAGCCAAGATGCGTGAAGCGCTGGCCCGCAAGCAGCATGGGCCGGAGGGTGCTGGCGACACCGGCCACCACGGCAAGGAGAAGGGCCCGGCCGAACGCGGCCGGCAGGGTGGCCCCGGCATGTTCCGCCGCAAGGCCGGCGGCGGGGGCTAGCCGAACCCTCGGCTGGTCGAGCGTGGCGAGACCCGCGCCGAAGCTGCGCTCACTCAGAGCAACGGCAACTGCGTCCGCGGGGTGAGCCCGGTGGCGGCGAAGTCGGCGTAGAGACGCGGAAGCACGGACTTCACCGTGGCCTCGTCGAACGGCCATTCACCTTCGGCGTAGGCATCTGGCAGCCGGACGCCACGCGAGATCAGGTGCTCGACCTGTCCGTAGAGCGCTGAGATCTCGGCCCGCTGGGTGAAGGCGGCAAGCCGGTCCATCGGTGCGCCATGCCCGGGCACGATCACCGTTTCCTCGGCAACCAGGCCCAGGATGCCGTCCACCGCGCTCGGCCACTCTCTCACGTAGCTGTCGGATCCGAACTCGGGCGGCCCGGCGCTCTCAAGCAGGTCCCCGGCGAAGATCACGCCCGCATCCGGGACGATAGCGACCACGTCGCCGTCGCTATGGCCGCGACCGAAGTGGACGACCTCGACGCGGCGTCCGCCGACATCGATGACCCGAGCGAGCGAGAACGACTGGCTGGGTGCGACCAGGTCGGTCATCTCCACGCCCAGCCCGGTCGCGGCTTCCCGGCACTCCGGACGCGAGAGCCAAGCGGCGACGGTGTCATGGCCGTAGCTGGGTACGCCCGCGAACCCGGCCAGCCCGAAGAGATGGTCGTAGTGCCAGTGGGTGACCAGCACCCCGACCACCGGCAGCCCGGACGCGCGTTCGGCGGCTCGCCGGATCACCGCACCCTGGGCGGGCGAGGAGCCCGTGTCGATGACCAGGCAGCCGGACTTGCCGATCACCAGACCGATGTTCACGCCGGCGGGCTCCGCCACAGCGACCAGGATCTTTTCTGCGACGGGGGTGAACTCGCCGACGTTGAACTGCACCATGCCGAGAAGCCTAACCCGAATGCTGGGCTAGACTGGCACTCCACTACTGAGAGTGCCAGCGTGGACGGGAGGGTGCCGTGCTCGACGATCGCAAGCTGCGCATCCTGCGCGCCATTGTCACCGACTACGTCTCGATGCGGGAGCCGATCGGTTCGCGGGCGCTGGTGGAGCGCTACCAGCTCGACGTCTCCCCGGCCACCGTGCGCAATGACATGGCTGTGCTGGAGGAGGAGGGGTACATCACCCAGCCCCACACCAGTGCCGGCCGAATCCCCACCGACAAGGGGTACCGCCTGTTCGTCGACCGGCTCGGCGCGGTCAAGCCGCTGTCGTCGGCCGAGCGGCGGGCGATCGAGACGTTCATGGACGGCGCCCTCGATGTGGACGAGGTCGTGCGGCGCACCGTCCGCCTGCTCGCCCAGATCACCCAGCAGGTGGCGATCGTGCAGTATCCGGTCCTTGGCGCCGCGACCATTCGGCACGTCGAGATCGTCGCGCTCACGCCTGAGCGGGGCGTGTTGATCGTCGTGAATTCGTCCGGGCGCGTGGAGCAGCACCCGGTTGAGCTAGGCGGCCAATCGGAGGCGGCAGTGGCCGACCTTCGGGGGCGGTTGAACGCATGCTTGAGTGGTCTGGCCCCGGCGCAGGCCATCGAGCGCACGTCCACCCTGCTCGATGAGTTGCCGGCTGACCTGCGTCCGCTGGGCACCGTGGTGATCGCAGCCCTGCTGGAACTGATCTCCAGCGACCCGACCACCAGGGTGGTCGTTGGCGGTGTGCCGAACCTGACCCGGTTCTCCGACCAGTACGAGACCACGGTTCGTCCGGTGCTGGAGGCGCTGGAGGAGCAGGTGGTGCTGCTTCGTCTGCTGGGCGAGGCGACGGCCGCCGGCGACGTCTCCGTCCGCATCGGGCACGAGAACTCGTACGCTCCGCTGCGCTCGACTTCGGTGGTGGCCAGCGCCTATGGTGCCAACCCGGACGCCTGGGCCACGTTGGGCGTCGTCGGCCCCACCCGGATGGACTACCCCTCAACGATGGCCGCGGTGCGGGCGGTTGCCCGCTACGTCGGTCGGTTCCTAGAAGGATGATGCGTGAGTTCTGACTACTACGAGGTGCTCGGGGTGCCCCGGGACGCCACCAGCGAGCAGATCAAGAAGGCCTACCGCCGGTTGGCCATGAAGTACCACCCTGACGTGGCCGACGCGCCGGACGCAGCCGAGAAGTTCAAAGCGATCGGCGAGGCGTACGAGGTGCTGCACGACCAGAACAAGCGGGCGATGTACGACCGCGGCGGCGATCCGCTGGGCGGTGGGTTCGGCGCCGGTGCATCCGGTTTCGGCTTCCCCGGCGGCGGTGGGTTCGACTTCACCAACCTGGTGGACGCGATGTTCGGCACCCAGACCAGCCGCGGCCCGCGTTCGCGCACCCGGCGCGGCCAGGACGCCCTGGTGCGCATGGACCTCACCTTGGCCGAGGCCGCTTTCGGTATCACCAAACCGCTGCGGGTCGACACCGCGGTGATCTGCCCGAGGTGTAGCGGCACCGGCGCCAATGAGGGCAGCGAGCCGGTGACCTGCTCGACCTGTCACGGCGCGGGCGACGTCACCCAGGTGCAGCGCTCGTTCCTCGGCGAGATCCGCACCAGCCAGCCCTGCCCCAGCTGCAGGGGCTACGGCACGGTGATCCCGAACCCCTGCGGCGAGTGCTCCGGTGAGGGCCGCGTCCGCAGTAATCGAACCATCAACGTGAAGATCCCTGCGGGCGTCGCGTCCGGGAACCGGGTGCACTTGGTGTCGCAGGGAGAAGTCGGACCGGGTGGCGGGCCCGCCGGTGACCTCTATGTCGAACTCAACGTGGCTAGCCACGACACCTTCAAGCGCAACGGCGACAACCTGGAGATGGTGGTCAAGGTGCCGATGACTGCAGCCGCGCTCGGCACCCAGATCTCGCTGGCCACGTTGGAGGCTGAGCGGGACGACCTGGACGCCGACGCAGCGTCGGTGTTGCTGGATATTCCGGCGGGAACCCAGTCCGGTACGCGACTTAACGTCCCCGGACGCGGGGTGCCGCGGCTGCGTGGCGAGGGCCGCGGTGAGCTCGGAGTGACCCTGTTGGTGCAGACCCCGACCAAGCTGGACGACGAGCAGCGCGAGTTGCTGCGCCAGTTCGCCTCGCTGCGGGACGAGTCGCGTCTTGAGGTTTCGGTGGCCAAGCATGGCAAGGGCGGGGTGCTGGGCTGGCTCAAGGAAGCCTTTTCGTGACCGAACCCCTGTTCCTGGCACTACTGGACGCGCCCGAGGTCGGGCAGACCGTAACCCTCGGCGGTGATGAGGGCCGGCACGCCGCCACGGTGAAGCGCATCCGCGTCGGCGAGGTGGTCCTGATCAGCGACGGGAACGGTGCCGCGGTGCGCGGGCCGGTGCTCACCGTCGACAAGAGCCAACTCACCGTTCGGGTTGAGGCCGTGCTGCACGAGCAACGACCCACGGTGAAGTACGTCGCAGTACAAGCGCTGCCCAAGGGCGACCGGGCTGAGCAGGCCGTGGAGATGCTCACCGAGCTCGGGGTGGACGAGATCGTGCCTTGGCAGGCCGAGCGCTCAGTGGTGCGGTGGGCGGCCGATCGCGTCGAGCGCGGGCTCACCCGCTGGCGGGCGACTGCTCGGGAGGCGGCCAAGCAGTCCCGCCGATTCCGGGTGCCGACCGTTTCGGTGCCGATGACCACCGGCGAACTGGTGCAGCGGATCGCCCAGACCGATCTGACGGTTGTGCTGCATGAGAGCGCGGACGCACCGCTGGCCGCTCTCGAACTGCCCGCCGAGGGCGAGATCATGTTCATCGTGGGCCCAGAAGGCGGGTTGACCGACGCCGAGGTGGCCGCGTTCACCCAGGCCGGAGCCAGGGCTGCGCTGGTGGCGGACGCGGTGCTGCGCACCGGCACGGCCGGCGTGGTGGCGCTGGCCCAACTGCACGCGCTGGCCCAACGCCACGAACTGGCCCGACACGAACTGGCCCAACCGCACGTGGCACTCCCAGACTCGGCGGCGACGAGTGCCTGAGGGCTTCGGGTTCACTCCGGGCGCAGTGCTGGAGAACGGACTGGGACGCAGCGGCGTCATCCGCACCCCGCACGGCGAGATCCGCACGCCTGCGTTCATCGCGGTGGGCACCAAGGCGACGGTCAAGGCCGTCCTGCCTGAGACCGTCCGCGAACTCGGGGCACAGGCCGTGCTGGCGAACGCCTACCACCTCTACCTGCAGCCCGGTTCGGACATCGTGGACGCGGCCGGCGGCCTCGGCAGGTTCATGAACTGGCCCGGCCCGACCTTCACCGACTCCGGCGGCTTCCAGGTGATGAGTCTTGGTGTTGGCTTCAAGAAGGTGCTGGCGATGGACGCCACCGGGCTGGCCAACGACGACGTGATCGCCGAAGGCAAGAACCGGCTCGCGCACGTTGACGATGACGGGGTCACGTTCACCTCGCACCTGAACGGAGACCGGCACCGGTTCACCCCGGAGGTCTCGATGCGGATCCAGCACGAACTCGGCGCCGACATCATGTTCGCTTTCGACGAGTGCACCACCTTGATGAATACCCGCGAGTATCAGGAGCGTTCCCTGGCGCGCACCGAGGCGTGGGCGGCCCGGTGCCTGGTGGCGCACGCCGAGCTGACCGGCGAGCGGGTGGGAAAGCCGTACCAGGCGCTGTTCGGCGTAGTGCAAGGCGCGCAGTTCGAGGACCTTCGCCGCAGGGCAGCCCGGCACCTGGCTGAGCTGGAAGTAGCTGGGACGCAGTTCGACGGCTTCGGTGTCGGTGGCGCACTGGAGAAGGAGAACCTGGGTACGATCGTCGGCTGGGTGAATTCCGAGTTGCCGGACGACAAGCCCCGGCACCTGCTCGGGATCTCCGAGCCCGATGACCTGTTCGCGGCGGTGGCTGCTGGTGCGGACACCTTTGACTGCGTGATGCCCTCGCGGGTGGCCCGCAACGCTGCGATCTACACCGCGTCCGGTCGGTTCAACGTGAACACGGCGAAGAGCCGCCGTGACTTCGGCCCGCTGGATCCCGAATGCGACTGCTATACCTGCGCGAACTACTCCCGGGCCTACCTGCACCACCTGTTCAAGGCCAAGGAGATGCTCGGCGCCACGCTGGCCACGATCCACAACGAGCGATTCACCGTGCGCCTGGTAGACCGGATTCGCGCGAGTATTGACGGCGGCGACTTCCTCGCTTTCCGGACGGAGTTTCTGGGACGCTTCTACGGTGGCCGCAGCCAACCCACCACCACCACTTTCTGAGGTAGCTGCCCAACCCGCTGCTGACCAGCTGGACCGGCGGCGCTGGATTTCCGCGGTTATGGTCACGCTTGTCCCGCTTCCCGGGGTCGGTGTCGCGGTGGCGAGCTGGGCGTTCGGCTGGTTCGACAGGCGCAGGCGTCCGGCTGACGTGCTGCCCGCTCAGGTTTCCGCCTACCTCGAGCTCGACCTGGCGCCCGCGCCCTGGGAGCAGTTGCAGGCGTGGTCCTTCCTCCACGACCTGCCGGAGGTGCAGTCCGCCGGCGGCCGCCCGGAGCCGAAACTCCTGTTGCGGCAGGTGATTGGATCGCGGCTGGGCTGCGCCGACGACGCAGATTTCGCCGCCGACGTGCAGCCCTGGCTGGGGGATCGGGCTGGGTTCGCGATCATGGTGGCGCCTGACGAGCCAACCTGGATGACTGCGATCGAATTGATCGACACCGAGCGTGGCGTGGCCACCTTGAAGAAATGGATCGGGGAGCGCGACCAACGGCGGCGACCTCTTCGACCGGGAGTACGACGTTCGGGTCACCACCGACGATCCGGGTCAGGCCGAAGCAACGCTGGCCACGGTCATCGCCGGCACGGAGTACGGCAGCTTGAGGCACCAAGTGGAAGGGGACGTGCTGGTGGCGTCCCACGACGCCGCCGCACTCGACGAACTCGCCGGGACGAGGCCGCGGCTTGCCGAACTGCCGGAGTTCAGGCGTGCGGTGCCTGATCACGACCGCGCGATCGCGTCCGCCTATGTCGACCTGCGGGCCGCCGGGTGGCCGAGAGTCGAGCCCGGCTCGGCCTACGCGGCCTTCGCTGACTCGATCAGCGCTCTCGGGGGGCATTACCTATCCACCGGTGAGGGGACGGGCGGCTGGTCCATCCGGTTGACCCGCGGCTGACGTCCCGCCCTGAGCGTGCGCCGCCGGTTGGACAGGCGGTCAGGCTGACTCCCTGCGTTTCACCCACGCGATCACGCGATAGGTGACCGGCAGCAACACCACTTCGACGCCCACTTTGTACAGCCAGCCGACAGCGATGTAGTTGAGCAGAACGGGCCAGGGGATCGACTCGCCGCCCAGTACGTTCCCCAGGGGGCCGAAAGCGATCAGGCAGAAGACCAGGGTGTCGGCGAACTCGCCGACGATGGTCGACGAGATCAGGCGCACCCAGAGCCGTCCGCTGCCCCAACGATTCTTGATCCAGACCAGCACCCAGGCGTTCAGGAACTGCCCGGCAAGGAAGCCCAGCAGGCTGGCCACCACGATCCGCGGCACGAAACCGAGCACGGCGTGCCAGGCGTCCTGATTGGGCCAGTCGGTGGCTGGCGGGGCCGCGTCCACCAGCAGGAAGGTGAGCGACATTACGCCGGCCAGCACGAAACCGGTCAGGATCGCGCGGTTTGCCCTGCGCAGTCCGTACACCTCGGCAAGCACATCGCCGAGGATGTAGGTGAGCGGGAACAGGATCGCGCCGCCGTCGGTGATGATCGGCAGCAGTGGCAGGCCCGCCACTTCCATCCGAGGCCCGAAGGCGATCAGCTTGGTCGCACCGATGTTCGAGATCAGCAGCAGACCGACGAACGCGGCCAGCACCAGGTCGTAGTTGCCACGCGGTCGACTGCTGGCCGGATTCGGTTGGGACACGAGAGCGAATCCTAGATCACTCGCGTCCGGCAATTGCCCTCGCAACTGTGCAACCCGGGCGAGAAGGTTCACACCCGTAGTTGTCGGCGTTGCCGACCCAATCCGGGCCCGGACGTGGCAATCTAGGCCCATGACCGACTACGACGAAGCAGTCCCGGAAGAGGCCGAGCAGCTCGACCAGCTGCAGCCGGACGAGACCCTGCTCGATCGTGGGGTTGGCGACGTGCTGGACGAGGGCTACGTGACCAGCGAGAACTGGTCGCAGGGCCAGGGATTTGGCAACACTCCTGCTGAGATGCGCCAGGGCGAGACCCTGGAGATGCGCATGGCGCAGGAGTTGCCGGAGCCGGTGCCCGACGACACCCCGTGGAACCCCGACCCCACTGAGCCGCGCGAGGTGGGTCACCAGCGCGCCGGTCGCTTGGTGGACGCCAACGGCGGGATTCCCGGTATCGACAACGAAGCCGAGAGCATCGGTCACGACGTGGGCATCGATGGCGGGGCAGCGTCCGCGGAGGAAGCGGCGATGCACATCATCGACGACTACGACGACGATGACGACTGATCCCCGAACCGAACAGGTCCTCTATCCGCCGATCGAGCCGTACGCCAGTGGCTTCCTGGAAGTCGGCGACGGCCAGCAGTTGTACTGGGAGGAATGCGGCAACCCGGACGGAAAACCGGTGGTGTTCGTCCATGGTGGGCCGGGCGGGGGCTGCATACCTGGCTACCGCCGGTTCTTCGACCCGTCGCGGTATCGGGTGATCCTGTTTGACCAGCGCAACTGCGGACGATCGCGTCCGCACGCCTCGACTCCGGACGCGGACCTGAGCCAGAACACCACCTGGCATCTGGTGGCTGACCTGGAGGCCCTTCGAGAGGACCGCAGCGTCGAGCGCTGGCAGGTCTTCGGTGGTTCGTGGGGGAGCGCACTGGCCCTCGCCTACGCCGAGGCGCACCCGGAGCGGGTTACCGAGCTGGTGCTGCGCGGCATCTTCACGCTGCGGCGCTTCGAACTGGACTGGTACTACAACGGGGGCGCCGGACACCTCAATCCGGTCTGGTGGCGCGCGTTCTGCGCCCCGCTTGGAGACGGTTTCAGCGGCGATCGGATTGCCGCCTACCACGACCTGCTCTTTGACCCTGATCCGGCAGTGCACTTGCCGGCTGGTGTGGCCTGGACGACGTGGGAGGCCGCGACCTCCAATCTTGAGTTCTCCCAGGCACACGTGGACGAGTTCAGCGACCCAGCTTTCGCGTTGGCGTTCGCACGAATCGAGAACCACTACTTCGTGAACGCGGGCTGGTTCCGCGAGGGCCAGCTGATCGAAGACGTCGGACGCATTCGGCACATTCCGGCGGTCATCGTGCAGGGGCGCTACGACCTGCCGTGCCCGGCGGTGACCGCCGACGACCTGCACCGAGCCTGGCCGGAAGCGGACTACCGTCTGGTGCTGGCCGGCCACGCAGCTATGGAGCCGGCGATCGCCACCGAGTTGGTGGCTGCAACCGATCGTTTCGC
>JAKOQD010000171.1 GCA_029778515.1 Actinomycetes bacterium | reverse complement strand
GTTGTGGTGCTCATTCGACGTCCTTACCTGTCCGGCGGGCCACACGCACTCGCCGGGTCGCTTCGTAGGTGGTGCCATCGGAGCGGCGCTTCTCCACCGGCTCGCGACGCGAGCCCACGCGGGTGGCCTTGCCGTCCTCCACCAGCATCACGTTGGAGATGTGGATCGGGGCCTCGGTGTGCACCAGACCACCGGTCTTGGCACCCCGGTCGCCCTGCCCCACCCGCTCGTGCTTGACGACGCGGTTGACACCCTCGACGATCACCCGCTGCTTGACCGGGTCGACGATCAGGACCTTGCCGGTCGTGCCCTTGTCCTTGCCCGCGATGACCTGGACGGTGTCGCCCTTGCGGATCTTCAGCGCGGCCATCACAGCACCTCCGGAGCCAGCGAGATGATCTTCATGAACTTCTTGTCGCGCAGTTCGCGACCGACCGGGCCGAAGATGCGGGTACCGCGCGGCTCGCCGTCACCCTTGAGGATGACTGCGGCGTTCTCGTCGAACCGGATGTAGCTGCCGTCGGGACGGCGCTTCTGCTTGGTGGTGCGCACGACGACGGCCTTGACGACCTCGCCCTTCTTCGCCGAACCGCCGGGGATCGCGTCCTTGACGGTGGCGACGATGACGTCACCGATGCCGGCGTAGCGCCGGCCCGACCCGCCGAGCACCCGGATGCACAGCAGCTCCTTGGCGCCAGTGTTGTCGGCCACCCGCAGGCGGGACTCTTGCTGGATCACTTCGCCTTCTCCAGGATCTGCACGACCCGCCACCGCTTGGTGGCAGAGGTCGGGCGGGTCTCCATGAGCTCGACGCGGTCGCCCACGCCACACTCGTTGTTCTCGTCGTGCGCCTTCAGCCGGCTGGTGCGCCGCACGACCTTGCCGTACAGCGGGTGCTTGAACCGGTCCTCGACGGCGACCACGACGGTCTTGTCCATCTTGTCGCTGACCACCAGGCCCGACAGGACCTTGCGGAACCCGCGGGGGGCGCCGGTTTCAGCAGCTTGCTCACTCATGCCATGACCTCGTCACTCGTAATACCCAGCTCGCGTTCCCGCAGAACGGTGTAGATGCGAGCGATCTCCTTCTTCACAGCACGCAGGCGGCCGTGGTTCTCCAACTGTCCGGTGGCGGACTGGAACCGGAGGTTGAACAGCTCCTCCTTGTTCTCCTTCAGCTTGGCCACCAGGTCCTCGTCGGTCAGCTGGCGCAGCTCTTCAGTCTTCGGTGCAGCCATCAGTCCTCACTCACCTCGCGCCGCACGATCCGGCACTTCATGGGCAGCTTGTGGGCCGCCCGCTCCAGTGCCTCATGCGCGGTCTGCTCGTTGGGGTAGGTCAGCTCGAACATGACCCGCCCCGGCTTGACGTTGGCGACCCACCACTCCGGCGAGCCCTTGCCCGAACCCATGCGGGTCTCGGCCGGCTTCTTGGTCAGCGGGCGGTCCGGGTAGATGTTGATCCAGACCTTGCCGCCACGCTTAATGTGGCGGGTCATCGCGATACGCGCCGCCTCGATCTGCCGGTTGGTGACGTAGGCCGGCTCGAGGGCCTGCAGGCCCCAGTCGCCGAACGCGACCTTCGTGCCACCCTTGGCCATCCCCGAGCGGGTCGGGTGGTGCTGCTTGCGGTGCTTGACTCTGCGGGGGATCAACATGTCAGGCCTCCGCTCCGGCAGCCGGCGCCTCGGTGGCGGCGGCAACAGGCTGCTGCTCGCGCTCCTGGCGCTGACCGCGGTCACCACGGTCGCCACGGTCCCCGCGATCACGGTCACCACGGCCACGGCCGTCGCGCCGGCCCCGGCCCGGCGAACCGGAACGGGACAGCCGGGCCTGCCGCTGCTGGTCGCGCTCGGCCTTGTCGGTCGAGACCTCACCGTGGTAGATCCACACCTTGACGCCGATCCGGCCGAACGTGGTGCGGGCCTCGTAGAACCCGAAGTCGATGTCGGCGCGCAGCGTGTGCAGCGGGACCCGGCCTTCGCGGTAGAACTCGGTACGGCTCATCTCGGCGCCGCCGAGGCGACCGCCGACCTGCACCCGGATGCCCTGGGCGCCGGCCCGCTGCGCGGACTGCATACCCTTGCGCATCGCGCGCCG
>JAKOQD010000170.1 GCA_029778515.1 Actinomycetes bacterium | reverse complement strand
GGCTTCGACCCGGTGCTGGGCGCGCGTCCGTTGCGGCGGGCGATCCAGCGCGACATCGAGGACATCCTGGCCGAAAAGATCCTGTTCGGGGACATCCACCCCGGCGAGATTGTGGTCGTGGACGTGGCCGAGGAGGGTGCGGCGATGCCGTTCAGCTTCACCGGGCAGCCGAAATCGCTGGTGCCGGATTCGCTGGCGGCGGAGTTCGGCCAGCCGTCCTGACCGACCTGGCGGTCCGGGTCAGTCGGACAAACCGACCGGGTGGTCGGCGAACCCGATCAGGCCGTAGTGCTCGTGCCGGGCGTCCGGGGAGCCGAGCAGGGCTCTGGTGAGCCCGGCGCCGCCGGCGAGCATCTCAGCCGCCGCGGCCGACAGGTCGGCGTCGGTCGGTTCGCGGTCGGCCAGGGCCGCTTCGAGCACCGCTCGTCGTACCGCCTCCTTCGCAAATGAGGCGGTCACCCCTGCCGCCGCCTCCGCGACCGTGTGCACCGCGGCCGGGTCGAACGGCAGCCCAGCGGCGTAAAGCTCGAAAAGCCGGCGGCGCGCGGCCGCGTCCGGCAACGGGATCTCCACCGCGAGGTCGACGCGCCCAGGGCGCTGTGCGAGCGCGGGCTCGAGCAGGTCGGCGCGATTGGTGGTGAGGATGAAAGCCACGTCCGCGTCGCCGTCCAGCCCGTCCAGGGCATCGAGGATCGCGAACAGCAACGGCTGCGGACCGCCGTAGAACTCCCGGTCGGCGGCGACCAGGTCTACGTCCTCCAGCACCACCAGCGCAGGCTGCATGGCGCGCGCCAGTTCGGCGGCCGCGGTAACCATACCAAGGCTGTTCCCGCTCAGCAGGATGCAGGTGGTCTGCCTCGCCTCGCCGATGAGGTGGCGTACGGTCAGTGTCTTGCCGGTGCCAGGCGGCCCGTAAAGTAGCAGGCCACGCTTGAGGTGCTGGCCGTGCCGGCGCAGCGTCTCAGCCTGCTGGCCAATGCCGACCGCGTGACGCACCACCCGATCAAGCACTCCCTCAGGCAGCACGATGGCACCCGCTTCCACCTGCGGTCGGTGGTGGAAGCTGATGCCGGCCATTCCCGGCTGGAACTCATTACCGGTGAACGACACCACTTGGCCGCGCAGCACGCTTAGTTCGGCCATCAGGTTCTGTACCTGTGCGATCACCTGCTCTGAGTCCGCTGCCGTCGCCGCCGCCACCTGTACCGTCGCCCGCTCCTCCCCGCTTCGCGGATCGCTTGCGCGCTGCCAGACCGCCACCGGGCGGTCACCGAGCCGGAACAGCCGGACGCCGTTGCTCACCACCTGGCGACGGGTGTCGGGCCCGGTGGAAAGCCAGGTGTAGTCCACCGGGCCGGGGGTCACGTCGGCGTGCTCGTTCACCAGCAGGGCGGCAAGGCTGTCCTCGTGGCGGGCGAAACCGCTGATCCCGACGACCGTCGTGTCCGGGTCGGCGTCGGCCAAGTGGCTGAGCGCCAGGTCAGCGTCCACCAGGCGGTGGGCAGGCAGCGGCAGGCTGAGCAACTGGTTCGCTTCGGCCGGCACCCCGAGGTGGGCGGCAACCAGGGCGCCCAGCCGGGTGAGGTTGCCTGGACGCGACGTCTCCGCCGACTCGGCCGAGCGGGCCAGCCGGTGCAGCATGCGAAGGAATTCAAGATCAGATCGTTCGCTCATGGGTCGAGTGAACCACTTCTGTCTGACCGAACCGTCGGATCCGGCAAACTCGCCGGTGTTCGCGAGCCCTTACCTCGAGGCAACGGCGACCAGGAAGACGAAGAACAGGATCGCCAGGGTCATGAGCACCATCAGCACGGTCGTGATCACGCCGAGCACCACGCCGGTCGTGAGGCTGCCGCTGGAGCGCCACCGGCCAGGTTCGGCTCGCATCTCGCGCTTGGCCTTCGCCCCCACGATCCACGCGATCGGCCCGAGCGGCCAGAGCCCCACGATGCCCAGGATGCCGAGCACCAGCGCGGTGGTCGCGCTCGGGTGCTCGGGCAGGGCCGCCTCGGAGAACGCGTACGGCACGGGGGCGGAGGCCGACCACGGCGCTACCGCGGACGGTTGCGTGGGCTGCGCCGTCGTGGGGTAGGCGGCCATCGGCGGGTAGTCGGACGCCGGGTACGGCTGATAGCTCGACTGCTGACCCACCTGCGGCTGGGTGTAGTTGGGCTGCGTCTGGGCGGGCTGGGGGCTCGAACCGGTCGGCGCCTGACCGGGAGTGGGGTTGTAGCCGAACTCCTGCGCCGAGGCGACGCCCCAGGGGTCGCGGGGTGCCTGCGGTAGCGGATCGACCAGCGTCTCTTCAGTGAACGGCGGCTGGCTGGGCTGGCTGTAGCCGGAATCAGGAACCAGCGGAATGGTCAGATCGGCGTCCTCAGGACGCTCGTAGGGGCGGGCGTACGGATTGGTCATCTCCACCTCGGGCTGGACGTCAAACGGTCGTCGGTAGCTGGCAGGGCTTCCGCACTGCTGGTTTCAGTCCAACCGTACCCGAGGCGGTTGTGCCGCGCGGACGGCGTGGTGCGCGCGGCCCGGCGACGCGGCCACCTAGCCTGTGGGCATGGGTTCGGTAATGCACCCGGTTGGCAAACAACCTGTCTGGGTCTACTGGGCGCGGCGGGCCGCCCTCGTCGCGGCCGCCCTCCTCGTGCTGTGGCTGGTGCTCTCGATGTTCCAGCCCGCTCCGAATGCGCCCGTCGCGGCCGTCCCGGCAACCCCGTCCGCGGCCACCACGCCGACCGCGGTGGCCTCACCGAGCGCATCCGAAACGCCTTCGGCCGCCCCGACGCCCACCGGCCCGCTGACCTGCGACGGCACCAACAGCGACTTGTCGGTGGCCGGTTACCAGAAGGTTAAGCAGGACGGTAAGCAACTGTTCAAGGTGGCGATCACGAACAAGGGCTCGGCGGAGTGCGTCCTCGACCTCTCGCCCGAGACGTTCACGTTCGCGATCACCAGCGGCACCGACAAAATCTGGACCACCCAGGATTGTGCCAAGTGGGGCCCGACGAAGAAGACCACGCTGAAGTCGAAGAAGGCCTACGAGTTCACCGTCGAGTGGCCGCTGAAGCGGTCGGCGTCCGGCTGCCGCAACACCAAGGACCTGATCAAACCTGGCACCTACGTCGGCACGGCAACTCTCGCGGACGCGCTCAGCGCCAAGCAGGTGTTC